>NZ_WHOV01000131.1:0-14919 GCF_009765395.1 Pseudomonas sp. BAV 4579
ATCGCCGACTTCCAGAGCAATCTGCTGGCCAGCGGCTTCTTCGACGGCGCACGGCTCGACACCTATCCCAAGCCGGAAGGCGCTGCCGAGGTGCCGGTGACGGTCACGCTGCGGACCCGCAAGCCGAGGACCTTCGGCTTTGGTCCCGGCTATTCCACCGATGTCGGCCCCCGGCTGAGATTCACCTGGGAAAACCACTGGCTCAATCCCCAGGGGCACAGCCTGGGTGCGGAAGCGGAGTTGTCGGCGCCACGCCAGAGCATCGCCACCTGGTACGACATTCCCGGGCAGGACCCGATCAATGACAAGTTCCGCTTCGCTGGCGGCTACCAGTACGAGCAGATCGCCAACGACGACTCCCTCAGCCAGTTGCTGACCGTGGGCCCCGAGTGGCATCGCAAGTTTCCCAACGGCTGGGAACGGGTGCTCTCGCTCAAGTGGCGCAACGAAAGCTATCGGCTGGGTAATGACGAAGGCACCTCCAATCTGGTGATGCCCGGGGTGGATTTCTCCCTGCTGCGCAGCGACAACCGCATCGACCCCAATCGCGGCTATCGTCTGCAATTCGGCGTGTCGGCGGCGAAGGAAGGACTGCTCTCGGATGCCAACATGATCCATGCCACGGCGCTGGCCCGTGGGCTGATCACCCTGGGCGACGGGCACCGCTTTCTCGGGCGCCTGCAACTGGGTGGCAACTTCACCAACGGCTACAACAAGGTCCCGCCCTCGCTGCGCTTCTTCGCCGGCGGCGATCAGAGCGTTCGCGGCTACGACTACCAGACCCTGTCGCCGGAAAACGATGAAGGCGACTATGTGGGCGGCCGCTACCTCGTCGCAGGCGGCGTCGAATACCAGTATCCCCTGCGGGACAAATGGCGCCTGGCGACCTTCATCGACCAGGGCAGCGCCTTCAACGACCTCAACTATTACGAACTCAAGACCAGCGTCGGCATAGGCGTACGCTGGGTCTCGCCGGTAGGACCTATCCGTGTCGACCTGGCCCACGGTCTCGACGAACCCGGCGGCATCCGCCTGCACTTTTCCATAGGGCCTGAGCTGTGAAGTCGGTAGGCGGTGTCATCCTCGGTGTACTGGCGGCCCTGCTGGGCGCCCTGATCCTGCTACTGGCCCTGATACTGGGTAATGGCGGTATCGGCCGCCTGGTGCTGGATCACGCTCCTGGTCTGACCCTGACCGATTTCCAGGGTCGCCTCGGTGGCCACTGGCAAGCCCGGCAGCTGGTCTGGGACGGCGGTGCTACCCGGGTGACGGTCGAGGCGCCCGAATTCGCCTGGCGACCCGCCTGCCTGCTCAGACTGCAACTGTGCATCGATACCCTGGTCGCTTCGCGCATCGCCATCGACCAGGCGCCCAGTCCCGCGCCTGCGCCCGAGCAGAACGGGCCCATCCAGTTGCCCAGCCTCGGCTTGCCGCTGGGGGTGCAGCTGGGCGAGGTGCGAATCGGCGAAATCCGCTACAACGGCGCCGAACAAGCTCGCGACCTGGCACTCCAGGCGCGCTGGCAGGCCGATGGCATCGTCATCGAGCGACTGGCCGGCGTGGCCCACGGCATCACCCTGGATACCCATGGCCAGCTGCAACCGAGTGGCGCCTGGCCGCTGCAGTTGCAGGGCACCCTGGGTCTGCCCGCGCCGGAGGCCGCGCCCTGGTCGCTGGCGCTCAAGCTGGACGGTGAATTGCAGAAGACCCTGCAGCTGGAAGCCGACAGCAGCGGCTATCTGCCCGGACGCCTGACCGGCACGCTGCAGCCGCTGGTGGAAAACGTCCCGGCCGACCTGCAGCTGGTGGCCGATGGCTTCAAGGCGGCCGCCAGCCTGCCCGATACCCTGCGGCTGAACGATCTCAAGCTGACCGCACGGGGCGATCTGGCCGCGGGCTACGCCCTGGTCGGCCAGGCCCGGTTGCCGGGCGAGGGCGGTCCGGTGCAGTTGAATCTGGATGGCCGCGTCGATGCTCAGGGCGCGCGGATCGCCGCCCTGCGCTTGCAGGCCGCGCCCGAACAGCGCGTGGCACTGGCCGGACAGGTCGACTGGCATCAGGGACTGGCCGCCGATGCCACCCTGGACTGGCGTGATTTTCCCTGGCGGCGGCTGTATCCCATGGCGGAGCCACCGGTGAGTCTGCAGCGCCTGCAAGGCGAGGTGGCCTACCGGGACGGCGCCTACCTGGGCAATCTCAAGGCCGCCGCCACCGGCCCGGCTGGCGCCTTCACCCTGGCCACCCCCTTCAGTGGCGACACCACCCAGCTCAATCTGCCGTCCCTGGATCTCCAGGCCGGCCAGGGGCGGGCGCAGGGCAAGGTCAATCTGGGCTTCACCGACGGCGTCAGCTGGCAGGTGGCCCTAGACCTGAGCCGCCTCGATCCGGCCTTCTGGGTAGCCCAGCTGCCCGGCAGCCTGGGCGGTCCGCTGCGCAGTTCGGGCGCCTTCAAGGAGGGTCGCCTGCAACTGGATGCCGATCTGGACCTTAAGGGTCGCCTGCGCAACCAGCCGGCCGTGCTGGCGGCCAAGGCCAAGGGCGCAGGCGAACAGTGGCAGGTATCCGAGCTCGACATTCGCCTGGGTGACAACCGGATCCAGGGGCAGGGCGCCCTCGACCAGCGTCTGCAAGGCCAGCTCCAGCTGGACCTGCGCCGCCTGACCCAGCTCTGGCCCGATCTTTCCGGAAGCGCCCTGGGCCGCCTGGATCTGGCCGGGACCCTCAAGGCGCCGGCTGGCCAGCTGCGTCTCGACGGTCGCCAACTGGCCTATGCCGACAGCCGCATCAGCAGCCTCGCGCTGGCCGCCAACCTGGATGATCGCCAACGCGGCACGCTGGACCTTACCGCCCAGGGGCTGCAGGCCGCCGGTCGCGATTTCGGTATCCTGCGCCTGCAGGGGGAGGGTGATCGCCGCCAGCAGCAGGCGGATCTCTCGCTCAAGGGGTCGCAACTGAACCTGGTGCTCGCAGCAGGTGGCACGCTGGCCGACAACGGGGACTGGAAAGGTCAGCTGGCGCGTGGGTCGGTCGCCGCCAGTGGCCAGAACTGGTCGCTGCAGAGTCCGGCCCGCATCGAGCGCCTGGCCAATGGACGCCTGGAGCTGGGCCGGCACTGCTGGCGTTCCGGTGCGGCCAGCCTCTGTGGTGACGATCAGCAACTGCTGCCCGACACCCGCCTCGCCTGGCACCTGCGCGCCTTCCCGCTCGCCAGTCTGCAACCGCTGCTGCCGCCGAAGCTGGCCTGGCAGGGCACCCTCGACGGCGACGTCGACCTGCGCCTGCCCAAGGCCGGACCCGATGGCGAAATACGCCTCCAGGCCGGGCGCGGCAGCCTCAGGCTGCGCGACGCTGCCGGTCAGTGGCAGACCTTCAGCTACGACAGCCTGGACGTCACCAGCGCCCTGAAACCGCAGCAGGTCGACACCCAGGTGCGCCTGGCCAGCGCCGATCTTGGCCGGCTCGACGTCCAGGCCCGGCTGGATCCCCGCGATCCGCGCCAGGCACTGGCCGGTCGCTTCCAGTTGCAGGGCCTGAATCTGGCCCTGGGCAAGGCCTTCGTCGAAGGCATCGAACACCTCGAAGGCAAGATCAATGGCGCCGGCGAGCTGGGAGGTACCCTGCTGCAACCGCGCGTCAATGGTCAGCTCCAGCTCAGCGGTGGCGACATCGGCGGTGGCAGCGTGCCAACGCGCCTGCAGGATCTCGGCCTCACCGCCCGCATCCAGGGCGATAGCGCCGTGCTCGACGGCGGCTGGCGCAGCGGGACCCAGGGGCGTGGCCAGATCCGGGGCAGCGTCGGCTGGGCCAATGGCCTGGACGTCAACGTGGCGGTCACTGGCGACAGGCTGCCGGTCAACGTCGAACCCTATGCCCAGCTGGAAGTGGCCCCCAATCTCAAGATCCTGATGAAAGATGGTCGTCTGGCCCTGGCCGGCGAGGTGCGGGTGCCGCGCGGGCGCATCCGGGTCCAGCAGCTGCCGCCGTCCACGGTCAAGGTGTCGGACGATGCCGTCATCGTCGGCCAGGAAGCGCCCGCCCGGCAGCAGGCCATGCAGATCGCCATGGACGTCGATGTGCTGGTCGGTTCCGACAAGCTCACCTTCGATGCCTTCGGCCTGTCCGCCGAGATCGTTGGCAAGGTGCACATCGGCGACAACCTTGACACCCGCGGCGAGCTGAATCTGCGCAACGGACGCTACAACGCCTACGGTCAGCGCCTGACCATGAGACGCGCCCGGCTGTTCTTCCAGGGCCCCATCGCCCAGCCCTATATCGACGTGGAAGCCGTGCGGGTGGTGCAGGAGCAGAATGTCACCGCGGGCCTGCGGCTCTCGGGCTTTGCCCAGCAGCCCCGCATCGAGGTGTTTTCCGAACCGAGCATGAGCCAGGAGCAGGCGCTGGCCTACCTGGTCCTGGGACGCCCGCTGTCCAGCGGTAGCGAAGGCGACAACAACGTGCTCGGCCAGGCGGCGCTGGCCCTTGGCCTGGCCGGCAGTTCCGGCACCGCGGGCGCCCTGGCGCAGCGGTTGGGCATCCAGAATTTCCAGCTGGATACGGCGGGTTCGGGGGACAAGACCAGCGTGGTGGCCTCGGGCAACCTGACCGACAGGCTGTCGGTGCGCTACGGGGTCGGGGTGTTCGCTTCGGCGAACACCGTGGCCCTGCGCTACCAGCTCACCCGCCGGCTCTATCTGGAGATCGCCAGCGGTCTGGCGAACTCCCTGGATTTCTTCTATCGCCGCGATTTTTGAAGCGGGTACGCGTAACGCTTTGATCGTCTGCGGAAAACGTGTTTACTCCCTGTCCCGTCTCATGAGAAAGGAGCCGTTCATGGCAACCGTCAATTTGCGTGGCAACCCGGTCGAGGTGCAGGGCAACCTGCCGCAGCCTGGTCAGCAGGCCCCGGCGTTCAGCCTGGTCAATGGTGTTCTGCAGGACATCACCCTGGCCAGCCTCGCCGGCAAGCGCAAGGTGCTCAATATCTTCCCCAGCGTCGATACCCCGACCTGCGCGACCTCGGTACGCAAGTTCAACAGCGAAGTCGACAAGCTGGATAACACCCTGGTGCTGTGCATCTCCGCCGACCTGCCGTTCGCCCAGAAGCGTTTCTGCGGCGCCGAAGGCCTGGAAAAGGTGGTGAATCTCTCCACTCTGCGCGGTGCCGAATTCCTCCAGGACTATGGCGTCGCCCTGGCCAGCGGTCCGCTGCAGGGGCTGGCCGCCCGCGCCGTGGTGGTGCTGGACGAGCAGGACAAGGTGCTGCACAGCGAGCTGGTGCCCGAGATCGGCCAGGAGCCGGACTACGCGGCGGCACTCGCCGTTCTCGGCTAATCGCCGGCAGCCCACCGGCCAGAGCGGTGGGCGCTTCGAAACGGGCAGGCGCCTCTCGTGCCTGCCCGTTTTGCTTTAGGTAAAAACGCAGTAAAGGGGCTGGTTAGCCGTCTCGCTACTGCTTATCTTCCGTCTTTCCCAGCGTGTACGTATTCTCGATGTCCGACTCCTCGCCTCGCTCTTCCTCCCGTCGCCGACTGGTCTGGCTGCTCGTCCTCGTGGCGCTGGCGGCCGCGGGTGGCTGGTATTGGTATCACCAGCACGGACAGAAGGGCGAGGTCGCCGCCGGCAAGGGCGCGCGCTCGCCCTTCGGCATGACCGGGCCGACCCCAGTGCGTGTGGTGGCGGTCGAACAGCGCAGCTTTCCCATCGTGCGCAAGTCCATCGGTACGGTGACGGCCCTCAATACCGTCAATGTCCGCACCCGGGTCGCCGGCGAGCTGGTACGCGTCGCCTTTGACGAAGGCCAGAAGGTCAAGGTCGGCGATCTGTTGGCCACCATAGATCCACGACCCTATCAGGTGGCGCTGCAACAGGCCGAAGGCACCCTGCAGCAGAATCAGGCGCAGCTGCGCAATGCCGAGCTGGACCTCAAGCGCTACCAGGGCCTGTTCCGTGAAGACAGCATCGCCAAGCAGACGCTGGATACCCAGGAAGCCCTGGTCAACCAGTACCGCGGCACCCTCAAGAACAGTCAGGCGGCGGTGGCCGATGCCAAGCTGAATCTGGCCTTCACCCAGATCAAGGCGCCCATCGCCGGGCGCGTCGGCCTGCGTCAGCTCGACGGCGGCAACCTGCTGTCCGCCAACGACAGCACCGTGGTGGCCGTGATCACCCAGACCCAGCCGATCTCGGTGGTCTTCACCCTGCCGGAAAGCCAGCTCGGCGAGCTGCTCAAGCGCGCCCGCGCCGGCCAGACCCTGGCGGTCGAAGCCTGGGATCGCGGTGGCTCGCGCAAGGTCGCCGATGGCACCCTGCAGAGCTTCGACAATCAGATCGACACCGCCACCGGCACCCTCAAGTTCCGCGCCCGCTTCGCCAACGGCGACGAGGCGCTGTTCCCCAATCAGTTCGTGACCGTGCGGGTGCGCGAACAGGTGCTGGAACAGGCCTTGGTGGTACCTTCGGCAGCCATCCAGTTCGGCTCCAATGGCACCTTCGCCTACGTGGTGGGACCCGACAACAAGATCCAGGTCCGCAGTCTCAAGCTGGGCCCGGATGACGGCAGTCTGACCGTGGTCACCGAAGGCCTGGCCGCTGGCGACCGGGTGGTGACCGAAGGCACGGATCGGCTGCGCGAGGGCAACGAGGTGGAGGTGGTCACCGGGGCTTCGGCGGCGCCCAGCGAACCGGCCAAGCCGGCGGTACGCAAGCCCGGCAAGACCCAGGGCTGATCGGCCGCGATGGATATCTCGCGCCCCTTCATCCTGCGCCCGGTCGCCACCACCCTGTTGATGGTGGCGCTGCTCATCGCCGGTCTGCTGGCCTATCGTCTGCTGCCGGTGGCGGCCCTGCCGCAGGTGGACTATCCCACCATCCGCGTGCTCACCCTCTATCCCGGTGCCAGCCCCGATGTCATGACCAGCGCCGTCACCGCGCCACTGGAGCGTCAGTTCGGCCAGATGCCGGGCCTGTCGCAGATGGCCTCGACCAGCTCCGGTGGTGCCTCGGTCATCACCCTCAGATTCAACCTGGAACTGGACCTGTCGGTCGCCGAGCAGGAAGTCCAGGCGGCGATCAACGCGGCCAACAACCTGCTGCCCAACGATCTGCCGGCGCCACCGGTGTACAACAAGGTCAATCCGGCCGATACGCCCATCGTCACCCTGGCGATCAGCTCCAGGACGCTGCCGCTGCCCACGCTCTACGACCTGGTCGATACCCGCATGGCGCAGAAGCTCGCCCAGGTGACCGGGGTCGGCATGGTCAGCCTCGCCGGCGGCCAGCGCCCGGCGGTGCGCATCCAGGTCGATCCGGACAAGCTCGCGGCCCACAACCTGACCCTGGCCGATGTGCGCAGCCTGGTCACCAGCGAGAACACCAACCAGCCCAAGGGCAGCTTCGACGGCCCCACCCGGGTCGCCACCCTGGATGCCAACGACCAGTTGCGCGATCCCAAGGCCTATGGCGACCTGATCCTCAACTACGCTGACAACGGCGCCCTGCGTCTGGGTGACGTGGCCACCATCGCCCAGGGCGCGGAAAACGACCGCCTGGCCGCCTGGGCCAATCGCAGCGGTGCCATCCTGGTCAATGTCCAGCGCCAGCCTGGCGCCAATGTCATCCAGACCGTCGACCGCATCCAGGCGCTCTTGCCCAGCCTCAGGGAAAGCCTGCCGGCCGGTCTCGACATTACCGTGCTCAGCGACCGCACCGAGACCATCCGCGCCGCCGTCACCGACGTCCAGCACGAGATGCTGCTGGCGGTAGGACTGGTGGTGATGGTCACCTTCGTCTTCCTGCGCCGGTTCAGCGCCACCCTGATTCCCTCGGTCACGGTGCCGCTGTCGCTGATCGGCACCTTCGGCGCCATGTACCTGGCCGGCTTCTCGCTGAACAACCTGTCGCTGATGGCCCTGACCATCGCCACCGGCTTCGTCGTCGACGATGCCATCGTCATGCTGGAAAACATCTCGCGGCATCTGGAGGAGGGCGCCAGTCCGCTGGAAGCCGCGCTCAAGGGCGCCCGGCAGATCGGCTTCACCCTGGTGTCCCTGACCGTTTCGCTGATCGCGGTGCTCATCCCGCTGCTGTTCATGCAGGACGTGGTCGGCCGGCTGTTCCGTGAATTCGCCATCACCCTGGCGGTGGCCATCCTCATCTCCCTGGTGATTTCCCTTACGCTGACACCGATGATGTGCGCGCGGCTGCTCAAGCGCGAGGAGGCCGGCGAGCACCGGCTGGTCTGGCTGGAGCGGCTGATCGCCGGCTATGGCCGGGCGCTGCGCTGGTCGCTGGCGCACCGGGCGCTGATGCTGCTGCTGGCGGTGGCGACCTTCGTGCTCACCGCGGTGCTCTACCTGCTGGTGCCCAAGGGCTTCTTTCCGGCCCAGGACACCGGCTCCATCCAGGGCATCACCGAGGCGCCCCAGTCGATCTCCTTCCGCGGCCTGAGCGAGCGCCAGCAGGCGCTGGCGGAGGTGGTGCTGCAGGACCCGGCGGTGGCGAGCCTGTCATCCTATATCGGCGTCGATGGCGACAACGTCACCCTCAACAGCGGGCGCATGCAGATCAACCTCAAGCCGCAGAGCGGGCGCGACGTTACCGCCCAGGAGGTGATCGACCGCCTGCGTCCCACGGTCGCCAAGGTGGTGGGCATCACCCTCTACATGCAGCCGGTGCAGGACCTCAGCGTCGAGGATCGCGTCAGCCGGACCCAGTACCAGCTGAGCCTGGACTCGCCCGACGCCAGCCTGCTCGACACCTGGGTGCCGCGCCTGATCGAGGCGTTGCACGAGCGCCCGGAACTCACCGATGTCACCAGCGACCTGCAGAACCAGGGGCTGCAGCTGTACCTGACCATCGACCGCGACGCCGCGGCGCGGCTCGGCGTGCAGGTCTCGGCCATCACCGATGCCCTCTACGACGCCCTCGGTCAGCGGCAGATCTCGACCATCTATACCCAGGCCAACCAGTACCGAGTGGTGCTGGCCAGCGCCGCCGCCGACAGCCTGGGACCGGATGCCCTCAGCCAGATCTGGGTGAAGGCGGGGAGTGGCTCCTCGTCCAGCGGCAGCAGTGGCACCGGTACGGCCACCACCACCGAAACCACCACGGACACCAGTCGCGCCCCGGTGCGGCTGTCCAGCCTGGTGAAGATGGAGCAGCGGCCGACCCGGCTGGTGATCAACCACCTGAGCCAGTTCCCGGCGGTGACCCTGTCGTTCAACCTGGCCAACGGCGTTTCCCTGGGCGCCGCGGTGGCGGCCATCGACGCGGCCAAGCAGGAGATCGGCCTGCCGGTGGGCATCAATACCCACTACCAGGGCGCGGCAGCGGCCTTCCAGGCTTCGCTGTCCAGTACCCTGCTGCTGATCCTGGCGGCGGTGGTGGTGATGTATATCGTCCTGGGGGTGCTCTACGAGAGCTTCATCCATCCGCTGACCATCCTCTCGACACTGCCCTCGGCGGCCATCGGCGCGCTGCTGGCGCTGCTGCTCACCGGCAATGACCTCGGCGTGATCGCGGTGATCGGCATCATCTTGCTGATCGGCATCGTCAAGAAGAACGCCATCATGATGATCGACTTCGCCCTCGATGCCGAACGCCACCAGGGACTGCAGCCGGAGGAGGCCATCTACCAGGCGGCGCTGCTGAGATTCCGGCCGATCCTCATGACCACCCTGGCCGCGCTGTTCGGCGCGGTGCCGCTGATGCTGGCCACCGGCGCCGGCGCCGAGTTGCGCCAGCCGCTGGGCCTGGTGATGGTCGGCGGCCTGCTGGTCAGCCAGGTGCTGACGCTGTTCACCACCCCGGTGATCTACCTGGCCTTCGACAGCCTGGGCGAGCGCCTGGGTCGACGCAGGGCGGTCTAAGGTGAATCTCTCGGCGCCCTTCATCGCCCGGCCGGTCGCGACCCTGCTGCTGAGCCTGGCGTTGCTGCTGCTGGGCGCCATCGCCTTCCGGCTGTTGCCGGTGGCGCCCCTGCCGCAGATGGACTTTCCGACCATCACGGTCTCGGCGACCCTGTCGGGCGCCAGTCCCCAGGTGATGGCCTCCAGCGTCGCCACGCCGCTGGAGCGTTCCCTGGGCACCATCGCCGGCATCAGCTCCATGACCAGCCGCAGCAGCCAGGGCTCGACGCAGATCATCATCCAGTTCGATCTGGACAAGAACGTCAACACCGCTGCCCGCGAGGTGCAGGCGGCCATCAACGCTTCGCGCAACCTGCTGCCGAGCGGCATGCGCCAGATGCCGCGCTATCGCAAGGTCAATCCGTCCCAGGCACCCATCATGGTGTTTTCGCTGACCTCCAAGACCCTGAGCAAGGGCGAGCTCTACGACCTGGCGTCCACGGTGCTGGCCCAGAGCCTGTCCCAGGTCAGCGGCGTGGGCGAAGTGCAGATCGGTGGCAGCTCTCTGCCGGCGGTGCGCATCGAGCTGGAACCGCGCCAGCTGGAGCATTACGGGCTGGCGCTGGACGACGTCCGCACCGCCATCAACAGCGCTAACCAGCGCCGCCCCAAGGGCGCGGTGGCCAATGATCAGCACAACTGGCAGATCCAGGCTAACGACCAGCTGTTCAAGGCCGCCGACTATGCGCCCCTGATCATCCGCTACCAGGATGGGGCGACGTTGCGCCTGCGGGATGTCGCCAAGGTCAGCGATGCCGTGGAGGACCGCTACAACGCCGGCTTCTACAACGACCAGAGCGCTGTGCTGCTGGTGGTCAACCGCCAGGCCAATGCCAACATCATCGAGACCATCGCCGCGCTCAAGGCGCGCCTGCCGGCACTGGAGGCCATCGTCCCGGCCAGTGCCCGCCTGGAGGTGGCCATGGACCGATCGGGGGTGATCAAGGCGACCCTGCATGAAGCCGAGCTGACGCTGATCATCGCCGTCTTCCTGGTGATCGGCGTGGTCTGGCTGTTCCTCGGCCGGCTGCGCAGCGCGGTGATCCCGGCCCTGGCGGTACCCATCTCCCTGGTGGGTACCTTCGCCGTCATGTACCTGCTCGGCTTCTCCCTCAACACCCTGTCGCTGATGGCGCTGATCCTGGCGGCGGGGCTGGTGGTGGACGATGCCATCGTGGTGCTGGAAAACATCGCCCGGCACATCGACAACGGCATGGCGCCGCTCAAGGCGGCCTACCAGGGCACCCGCGAGGTGGGCTTCACCCTGCTGTCGATGAACGTTTCCCTGGTGGCCGTCTTCGTCGCCATCCTCTTCATCGGCGGCATCGTCGAAAAGCTGTTCCGCGAATTCTCCCTGACCCTGGCCGCCGCCATCCTGGTGTCGCTGGTGGTGTCCCTGACGCTGACGCCCATGCTCTGCGCGCGCTGGCTCAGGCCCCACGATCCCGCCACCGAAAGCCGCCTGCAGCGTTTCAGCGAGCGGGCCCATCGCCGGCTGGTGGCGGGTTACGACCGCAGCCTCGGCTGGGCCCTGCGCCACCGCCGGCTGACGCTGCTGAGCCTGATCGCCACCATAGCGCTTAACGTGCTGCTCTATGTGGTGGTGCCCAAGACCTTCATGCCGCAGCAGGACACCGGGCAGCTGATCGGTTTCATCCGTGGCGACAACGCCCTGTCGTTCCAGGTCATGCAGCCGAAGATCGAGATCCTGCGCAAGTCGCTGCTGGCCGATCCGGCAGTGGCCAGCGCCTCCGGCTTCGTCGGCAGCTCGGGCTCCGGCAGCGGGGTGAACAACGCGGTGATGCTGATTCGCCTCAAGCCCATCGCCGAGCGCCAGCTCGATGCCCAGAAGGTCATCGAGCGCATCCGCGCCAATGCGCCCAAGGTGCCGGGCGCCCAGCTGTTCCTCATGGCCGACCAGGACCTGAGATTCGGCGGTCGCCAGCAGAGCACCTCGTCCTATGAGTACAACCTGCTCTCGGGCGACGTCGGGCTGCTGGAAACCTGGCAACCTAAGGTATTGGCCGCACTCAAGGCGCTGCCGGAGCTGACCGCGGTGGACGGCCGCGAAGGCAGCACCCAGCAGATCACCCTGCAGATCGACCGCGAGAAGGCCAAGCGCCTCGGCGTGGACATGGAGACCGTCGCCGCGGTGCTCAACAACTCCTTCGCCCAGCGGCAGATCTCGACCATCTACGAGCCGCTCAACCAGTACAAGGTGGTGATGGAGATCAATCCGCGCTATGCCCAGGACCCGACCGTCCTCGAGCAGGTGCGGGTCATCACCGCCAGCGGCGCCCAGGTCCCGCTGTCGGCCTTCGCCTACTACACCAACAGCCTCGCCGAGGACCGCGTCACCCACGATGGCCAGTTCGCCTCGGAGAGCATCAACTTCGACCTGGCGCCGGACGTCAGCCTGGAACAGGCGACCCGGGCGGTGCAGCGCGCGGTGGCGGCCATCGGCTTGCCGACCGATGTCCAGGGTCGCCTGGGCGGATCCGCCAACATCTTCGCCAGCACGGTGTCGGGGCAACCGCTGATGATTCTCGGCGCCCTGGTACTGGTCTATATCGTCCTCGGCGTGCTCTACGAGAGCTACGTGCACCCGCTGACCATCCTCTCGACGCTGCCGTCGGCCGGGGTAGGGGCCTTGCTCGCCATCCAGCTCACCGGGGGCCAGTTCAGCCTGATTTCCATGCTCGGCCTGTTCCTGCTGATCGGGGTGGTGAAGAAGAACGCCATCATGATGGTGGATCTGGCCCTGCAGCTGGAGCGCCAGCAGGGACTGACGCCCGAGGAGGGCATTCGCCAGGCCTGTCTGTTGCGCCTGAGGCCCATCCTGATGACCACCATGGCCGCCATCCTCGGTGCCGTACCGCTATTGATCGGCAATACCGAAGGCGCGGAGATGCGCCAGCCACTGGGCCTGGTGATCGTCGGTGGCCTGGTCTTGAGCCAGATCCTCACCCTCTACACCACCCCGGTGGTCTATCTCTATTTCGAACGCCTGCGCCGCCGCGTCAATCGCTGGCGCGGCATCCGTACCGACGCTGCCCTGGATACGCCGCTATGACCCCAATCCTGCGCCTGCCGACGCTGACCCTGGCTCTGCTGCTGGCCGGCTGTACCCTGGGCCCGGATTACCAGCGGCCGACCACTGCGGTGCCGGTCGCCTACCGTCATGCCGAGGGCTGGCAGGCCGCCGCGCCCAAGGATCTGGAGGTCCGTGGCGACTGGTGGCGCCGCTACGATGATCCGACCCTGGATCGCCTGATGGTCCAGCTGAACCAGCGCAACCAGAGCCTGGCCCAGGCCGAGGCGACCTATCGGCAATCCCTGGCCCTGGTCAGTCAGGCGCGGGCCGCGTTGTTCCCGACCCTGTCCAGCAGCCTGGGCGCCACCCGCTCCGGGCGCGGGGGTGGTTCGGGCAGCAACACCGTCATCCGTAACTCCAATGGCACCAGCAGCACCTTCAGCAGCGGTGGCACCAGCACCATCAGCAACGCCTACGACGCCAGCCTGGGGGTGAGCTGGGAGCTGGATCTCTGGGGGCGGGTAAGGCGCCAGGTGGAGGCGGATCGGGCCTCTGCCCAGGCCAGCGCCGCGGAGCTGGCAGCCACCCGCCTGAGTCTGCAGACGCAACTGGCGACCAACTACCTGCAAGTGCGGGTGCTGGACGCCCAGCAGCGATTGCTCGACTCAACGGTGGCCACCTACGAGCGTTCCCTGCGCCTGACCCAGAACCAGTACCGCGCCGGCATCGTCACGCCGGCGGATGTTGCCCAGGCGACCACCCAGCTGAAAAGCACCCAGGCCGACGCCATCGACCTCAGGTACCAGCGCGCCCAGCTGGAAAACGCCATCGCGGTGCTGGTCGGCGAAGTCCCGGCCAATTTCCAGCTGGCCGCGGTCAAGTCGATTCCTGAATTGCCGCCGCTGCCGAGCGCCGTGCCCTCGACGCTGCTGGAGCGGCGTCCGGACATCGCCCAGGCCGAGCGCCAGGTCATGGCCGCCAATGCCGCCATCGGCGTCGCCGAAGCGGCCTACTACCCGGACCTGACCCTGAGTGCGAGCGGTGGCTACAGTGCCAGCCAGTGGGGCAATCTGATCAGCACGCCGAATCGCTTCTGGTCAATCGGGCCGTCCTTTGCCCTGTCGCTGTTCGATGGTGGCCTGAGACGCGCCCAGGTGGAATCGGCCGAAGCCAGCTACGACGCCAGCGTCGCCGGTTATCGCCAGACCGTGCTCGATGGCTTCCGCGAGGTGGAGGACTATCTGGTGCAGCTGCGCACCTACGGCGACGAAGCCGGCGTGCGCCAGGAGGCACTGGATGCCGCGCGCCGCGCCCTGCAACTGGCCGAGAACCAGTACCAGGCCGGGCTGATCGGCTATCTCGACGTGGTCACCCTGCAGACCACCGCCCTGAGCAACGAGCGCACCAACCTGACCCTGCTGGGCAGCCGCCTCAGTGCCAGCGTCCAGCTGATCGCCGCGCTAGGCGGTGGTTGGGATGGCAACGTCACCCCACCGGCGCCGCCGCGGCGACCTTGATCCCGGGCACAAAAAAGCCGGGCGATTGCCCGGCTTTTTCATGACTGGCGCTTAGTTGGGGAAGAGTTCGCCCAGCTTCATGCTCAGCATCATGTTGCCTTCGACACGCAGCTTGCCGGACATGAAGGCCTGCATGCCGTCGGTTTCGCCGCTGACGATGCCAGCCAGGGTGTCCTGGTCCATGATCAGGGTGCAATCCGGGTCGGCGGTGTCGCCTTGCTGGACGTCGCAAGTGCCGTCCTTGATGACCACGTAGTAGTTGTCACCGCCCTCGACGTCGAATTGATAGGTGAGATCCAGGCCGGCCGCGGCGGAGGGGTCGAACTTGCTCTTCAGGGTGGCGATGGCTTCGGCTGCGCTCATGGCGAGGGTCCTTGTGGTCTTTTTCGATGAGGCCCACTCCAGTGGGAGGGGCAGGGCACTCGACCGAGGGTAGGGGGCGGCAGGAGGCCTGTCAACGGAT
>NZ_WHOV01000132.1:0-7348 GCF_009765395.1 Pseudomonas sp. BAV 4579
CAATGCGCTTGCACCGCGCCGAGTGCCCGCCGCAACCCCGCCAGCCGCCCTGCATCGCCTTGCGCCTGCGCCTGCGCCTGGGCGATCTGCCGCTCCAGCGTCAGGCGCTTCGCCGCGCAGCCACCGTCGGCCGCCACAGCCAGGCCGGGCAGCAACAGGGTGGTCGCGAACAGCATTGTCCTGGTTCGGTCTTTCATCGGCATTCCTCCGAACATTGAAAGGCGAGCGCTTCCGTGTCGTTTCGCTCAAGCGTCCAGCGACGGCCCGACCAGCGCGGCGAGCTGATCGTAGACGCCGGGCGCTGCCACCAGCAGGGGATTGCCATTGACCAGGCCATCGTTGCGCAGGAAGGCGTTGTGGCGCCCCCCTGCCTCCTGGATCAGGACCAGGCCCGCCAGGCAGTCCCAGCCATGGATCAGGGTTTCGTAATAGCCGATCAGCCGGCCGGCGGCGACATAGGCCGTCATCAGCGCACCCGAGCCATTGCGGAAGAATTGCCCACCCTCGGCGAGCAGACCGGTCACGAACGGCAGGAAGTGTTCCTTGCCGCGTCTATGAGTGGTACCCAGCCCGGTCAGGCCCTGGCGGATCTCGGTGGCCGCATGGACGCGCAGCGGCTGGCCGTTGACGAAGGCGCCGTGCCCGCGCAGGCCATGGAAGAGTTCGTCGTGATTCGGATCCATGATGGCGCCGAGCAAGGGCTCGCCCTCGTGCAGTAGGCCGATGGACACGCACCAGTTGTGCAGGCCGTTGAGAAAGGGCGCGGTGCCGTCGATGGGGTCTATGACCCAGAGGTAGGGCGCGGACAGGTCGGTGGCGCCGCCCTCCTCGCCCAGTAGGCCATCCTCCGGAAAGCGCTCGCTCAGGCGTTGGCGGATGAGCTCCTCCAGGGTCTTGTCGGCGATGCTCACCACGTCCTGCAGGTCGCTGCCCTTGTGGTCCACCTGCAGCGCACCGCGCCGGCGATAGAAGTCGAGGCCGAGCTGCGCCGCTTCCCGGGCGATGTCCTGGACAGCGCGGTAGCGTTCGGCGATAGCGGGGGCGATAGCGGTCATGGACGCTCCTGGAACGGGAAAAGGCGTCAGGGTGCCAGTTCCACTGGTGGAAAAGAATAGTCGCGATCCTGCCCGTCAGCGCTCTTGACGCTGGCCCCGGTCAGACCGCGGCCGTGCACTGGACAATTTCTGCCGATGTCGGCAAAGGTCCGACTAGAAGCCCCTGGTCATGGCCGTGTCATCTCGGCGGCGCAGGCTGTCGGGTATTGGCACTCAGGACGGCGAAATGCAGCGACGGACCGCACCAAATCCGCCCGCCGCCGTCAGAACAGTTGAGTGCTCGTTGGACCGGGAGGACGCCATGACCGCACAAACTTCGCTATTCCACGGCAATGGTCAGCTGCAGCAGTTGCGGCGACTGATTCCCAGACAGCATTTCGAAGCTCTGGAACGCCATCTCGAGTTGCTGTCGCAGGAATTTCCGCTCTTCGACCATCCGCCGTTGAGCATCGACTGCGCCGTTGCCGAAACCCTGGAGAACCTTGGCATTCGTGCCTTCCAGTGGCAGGGCAGCTGCGATCTGCCGCAGCGGATGGCCCTGGGCAGCGCCCTGATGGGCGAAGGCTTCATGGCCCAGTCCAGCACGCCGGAATACACCCTCTATCTCAACGTGCGCGGCGAGAAGGTGCTGTTGCGGCAAGAGCCTGCAGGTGGCCAGACCCTGGTCAGCCTGGTGTCGGATTGCCCGCCGCTCTTCGCTTATCTGGCGGCCAAGCACCGCGAGCCGCTACCGGTCGCCTGAACGGCTCGGCATCCGCCTGTAGGTAGCGTGACCGACCGGCATCGAGGATGACGAACGGGATCACAAATACGCAGTAACGTCAGACTAAGCGGGAACCAAATAGGCAGTGGAATGGTAGATTCGCGCTTCGGATCTACCAGGAGACCCAAGGAATGGGAATTCGTATTCTGGCCAGCGTCATCGCGACCTTCGCAGCTTTCCATGCCGAAGCTGCCACCCTCCCCGCCGTACCGCCGCTCAAGCTGGCGGACCTCACCCTTCAGATCCCCCTCTCGCGTACCGATGCCATCCCTGCCAGAACTGACGCCCAGTTGCGTGACAGTCGGCAGCCAGCTAATGGCGCCCGCTGGTTGAACGAACATGGCACTCTTGCTCAGGAGCAACGCTGGGTATTCTAGTCCGTTGGATTGATGTCGACGGACGGCTTCCCATTCGTATGCTTTTTGATCCTGGCTGGGGAATGAATCGCTTTTTTGCAGGTCCGTCTGGTTCTACGGGCAGCTCCACTCCTCTGCCCTTTCAACCTGCACGCGGAGCCGTCATGAAACGCCTGTCCCTTCTCCTGTTTGCCGCCCTGTCGGCCTGCAGCTCGGCTCCCACCCCGCCTCCGGCCGATCCGTCGCAATTCGGCGGTCGTACCCAGGAACAACTCCGGCAGAGTTTCGGCTCGCCGCAGCGGGTCGCGCAGCTCGATCGCCTGGTGGTCTACGAATATCGCAACCTGCGCGCCCCGGGCAGCGCGACGCCGGTCTATTCCTTTCTCATCGAAAACGAGCGGGTGATCGAATCCACCCCCGGAACCTTGCAGCTTTATCGCGAGGACGGCATCACCAAGGTCAAGGCGGAAAGTCTCTAGGCAGAGCCGCCGGCCGGATCGAACGTCCCACGCAGCCTTGCGAGGATGTGCAAAAAAATACCGATTTTGGTGTCTTCCAGCATTTGTTTCCCGGGCGGCAACGGGCTGTAATCGGTCCGTGGCTTCCGCTGCAAAGGCCGTCACAGCCGGCCGCGTGGTGGGTTACAACAACAAGAAAAGCGTCTGCTGCAGTTGCACAGGACGCGGAGTGCAAGATGAAAACAACACCAAAAGCGCTTTTATTGTCCGCTGTCACCCTCTCTGCAGGCCTGACCTTCTCGCTGGCCCTCCAGGCCGCTGAAACGGTCACCATCGCCACCGTCAACAACAGCGACATGATCCGCATGCAGCGGCTGTCCAAGACCTTCGAAGAACAGCACCCCGACATCAAACTCAACTGGGTGGTGCTCGAGGAAAACGTGCTGCGGCAGCGGCTGACCACCGACATCGCCACCCAGGGCGGTCAGTTCGACGTCCTGACCATCGGCATGTACGAGACCGGCCTCTGGGGCGCCCAGAACTGGCTGGAGCCCATGAAGGACCTGCCCGCCAACTACGACCTGGACGACCTCTTCCCGTCGGTTCGCGAAGGCCTGTCGGTCAAGGGCACCCTCTATGCGCTGCCCTTCTATGCCGAAAGCTCCATCACCTATTATCGCAAGGACCTGTTCCAGCAGGCTGGCCTGACCATGCCCGCCCAGCCCACCTGGACCCAGATCGCCGACTTCGCCGGCAAGCTGCACCAGCCGGACAAGGACCAGTACGGTCTCTGCCTGAGAGGCAAGGCCGGCTGGGGCGAGAACATGGCCCTGGTCACCACCATGGCCAACGCCTTCGGCGCGCGCTGGTTCGACGAGAAGTGGCAACCGGAATTCACCGGTCCGGAATGGACCGCGGCGGCCAACTATTACGTCACCAACATGAAGAAGTATGGTCCGCCCGGCGCCTCCAGCAACGGCTTCAACGAGAACCTGGCGCTGTTCAACAGCGGCAAGTGCGCCATCTGGGTCGATGCCAGCGTCGCCGGCTCCTTCACCATGGACAAGAGCCAGAGCAAGGTCGCCGACAGCGTCGGCTTCGCCGGCTCGCCGCGCGAGGTCACCGACAAGGGTTCCTCCTGGCTGTACGCCTGGTCCCTGGGTATCCCGACCTCCTCCAAGCACAAGGATGCCGCCAAGACCTTCGTGACCTGGGCCACCTCCAAGGACTACGCCAAGCTGGTCGCGGACAAGGACGGCATCGCCAACGTGCCGCCGGGTACCCGCAAGTCCACCTACAGCCAGGCCTACATGGACGCGGCGCCCTTCGCCAAGGTCTCGCTGGACATGCTGCAGCACGCCGACCCGGCCCATCCCTCGGCCAAGCCGGTGCCCTATGTGGGCATCCAGTACGTGACCATCCCCGAGTTCCAGGCCATCGGCACCTCGGTAGGCAAGCTGTTCGCCGCGGCCCTCACCGGGCAGATGTCGGTCGAGCAGGCCCTGCAGGCGGCGCAGCAGTCCACCGCCCGGGAAATGAAGCGCGCCGGCTATCCCAAGTAGCGCTGGAGCCCTGGGTCCGCACCCCGCGGACCCAGGCCTAGCGGCTTTTCCTGCCTGATCCGTCGCTGGCGTCGCGAGACGCCAGTGCCTCGTCACGGCCCACTGCCTTGCGGAGCATCGCCATGCAGACCTCCACCCTCAAGACGCCCGCCGTCGAAACCCCTGCCGCTCCCGCCCGTCGTCAACGCCGTCGTGCCGGCCCCGGCTGGTTCCTGATCAGTCCTTCGGTGGCTCTGCTGCTGGTGTGGATGCTGGTGCCCCTGGGCATGACCATCTGGTTTTCGCTGATCCGCTACAACCTGCTCTATCCGGGGGAGCACGCCTTCGTCGGCCTGGAGAATTTCGAATACTTCGTCACCGATGCCGGCTTCTGGCCCGGCATGAGCAACACCCTGCTGCTGGTGGGCAGCGTGCTGCTGATCAGCGTGGTCTTCGGCGTGCTGATCTCGGCGCTGCTGGAAGCCAGCGAGTTCCTTGGTCGCGGCATCGTCCGCGTCCTGCTGATCTCGCCGTTCTTCATCATGCCCACGGTCAGCGCCCTGATCTGGAAGAACCTGATCTTCCATCCGGTCTCCGGCATTCTCGCCGCGGTCTGGAAACTCTTCGGCGCCACCCCGGTGGACTGGCTGGCCACCCACCCGCTGCTGTCGATCATCCTGATCGTGTCCTGGCAGTGGCTGCCCTTCGCCATTCTCATCCTGATGACCGCCATGCAGTCGCTGGATCAGGAGCAGAAGGAAGCGGCCCGCCTGGACGGCGCCGGGCCGCTCGCCATCTTCTGGCACCTGACCCTGCCGCACCTGGCGCGGCCCATCGCCGTGGTGGTGATGATCGAGACGATCTTCCTGCTGTCGGTGTTCGCCGAAATCTACACCACCACCAGTGGCGGTCCGGGCTTCGCTTCCACCAACCTCGCCTACCTGATCTACAACCAGGCCCTGCTGCAGTTCGACGTCGGCCTGGCCTCCGCCGGCGGCCTGATCGCCGTGCTCATCGCCAACATCGCCGCCATTATCCTGGTGCGGATGCTCGGCAAGAATCTGACCCAACAGTGAGGACCCTGACATGCTGACGCTCAAGCAATCCCGGCGCCTGCAGAGCCTGCTGCTGGGCCTGCTCGCCTGGCTGGTGGCCCTGGTGCTGTTCTTCCCGATCTTCTGGATGGTGCTGACCAGCTTCAAGACCGAGATCGACGCCTTCGCCACGCCGCCGCAGTTCTTCTTCACGCCCACGCTGGAGAATTACCTGACCATCCAGGCACGCAGCGACTACTTCCACTTCGCGCTGAACTCGGTGGTGATCTCCTTTGGCGCCACCCTGCTGAGTCTGCTGCTGGCGCTGCCGGCGGCCTATTCCATGGCCTCCCACGAGACCAAGAACACCCAGCGCCTGCTGCTGTGGATGCTCTCCACCAAGATGCTGCCGGCGGTGGGCGTACTGGTGCCCATCTACCTGCTGGCCAAGCAGTTCGAACTGCTCGACAGCCGGCTGCTGCTGATCGCCGTCTACACCCTGATCAACCTGCCGATCGTGGTCTGGATGGTCTACACCTACTTCAAGGACATCCCCAAGGACATCCTCGAAGCCGCGCGCCTGGATGGCGCCACCACCTACCAGGAAATCGTCCGGGTGCTGCTGCCGATCGCCAAGGGCGGCATCGCCTCGACCATGCTGCTGTCGCTGATCCTCTGCTGGAACGAGGCCTTCTGGTCGCTGAACCTGACCTCGTCCAACGCCGCGCCGCTGACCGCGCTGATCGCCTCCTACTCCAGTCCCCAGGGACTGTTCTGGGCCAAGCTGTCGGCCGTCTCGACGCTGGCCTGCGCGCCCATCCTGATCTTTGGCTGGATCAGCCAGAAACAACTGGTACGCGGCCTGTCGTTCGGTGCCGTGAAATGAGCCGTCGCTGCGCTATTGCGCTTGCCGATCCGGCGTCGGAAGGCCGCTCGAAATGCTCATTTACCCTCGTAAACTGCGCTTTCTCGCGACCTTCCTCCTTGTCTCGCCTTCGCTCGCGACGCGCAGCGACGGCTCATATAACAAGAGGACTCCTGTCATGGCCAATCTGAAAATCCGCAGCCTGCGCAAGGGCTTCGACTCGCTGGAAATCATCAAGGGCGTCGACCTCGACATCAACGACCGCGAATTCGTGGTCTTCGTCGGCCCGTCCGGGTGCGGCAAGTCCACCCTGCTGCGCCTCATCGCCGGCCTGGAAGAGGTCAGCAGCGGCACCCTGGAGCTGGACGGTCGCGACATCACCGAGGTGTCGCCGGCCAAGCGCGACCTGGCCATGGTGTTCCAGACCTATGCCCTCTATCCGCACATGAGCGTGCGCAAGAATCTGTCCTTCGCCCTCGACCTGGCCAAGATCGACAAGCAGGAAGTGGAGCGCAAGGTCGCCGATGCCGCCCGCATCCTCGAACTGACGCCGCTGCTGGAGCGCAAGCCGCGCCAGCTCTCCGGCGGCCAGCGCCAGCGGGTGGCCATCGGCCGCGCCATCGTTCGCCAGCCGAAGATCTTTCTGTTCGACGAACCCCTGTCCAACCTGGACGCCGCCCTGCGCGTGCAGATGCGCCTGGAACTGGCGCGCCTGCACCAGGAATTGCAGGCCACCATGATCTACGTGACCCACGACCAGGTGGAAGCCATGACCCTGGCGACCAAGGTGGTGGTGCTCAATGGCGGCCGCGTCGAACAGGTCGGTTCGCCCCTGGAGCTCTATCACCATCCGGCCAACCTCTTCGTCGCCGGCTTCCTGGGTACGCCGAAGATGGCCTTCTTCAAGGCCAAGGTGGTGGCCACCGACGCCCAGGGCGTGGAAGTGGAGCTGGCAGCCGGTCCGCGCCTGCACCTGCCACGCCGGGGTGACGACCTCGCGATCGGCAGCCCGGTGACCCTGGGCATTCGCCCGGAACACCTGCGCCTGGCCGCCGACGGCCAGCTGCCGGTGATCAGCGACGTGGCCGAACGCCTGGGCAGCGACACCTATTGCCACATGGTCACCGAGGCCGAGGAGCCGCTGACCGTGCGCGTGCCGGGTGACTGCGCCGTCGCCTACGGCGAACGCCAGCGCCTGGCGCTGGACGTCGACTTCTGCCATCTGTTCGACGAACAGGGCCGCGCCGTGGCGCCGCTGCTGCGCAAAGCCGCCTGA
>NZ_WHOV01000133.1:0-15129 GCF_009765395.1 Pseudomonas sp. BAV 4579
TAATGAGGTAGCTAATCCCATTACCCAGGAGAGATACAAGGTTGGGTTGAGTGCAGCGAAGCCCAACGATCTCCAACACCAGAACCGATGCTAGGCTCCACTGTGCTCAGCGCGAACCTGCGGGACCGAGGTGATCGCTGCCATCGCGGCCATGGGCCGCTCTTACAGACACTGATTTGACTGTAGGAGCGGCCCATGGCCGCGATGGCGCTGAACTCAATTCGTGTCCTGGCAAACGCACGGAAAATGGCGCCTCCTTTTCCATTCGGCATCGCCGCGAAGCATGCCCTCACCCCAACCCTCTCCCTCAGGGAGAGGGGGTTAATCGTGCGCGCGTTCATTTTCCGCAATCAATCACTCACCTTGGGCGGGATGGACCTGCAGGTTGGCGCTGAGCGCAGCGAAGCCCAAAAGCACAAGCCACACTCCACTATCGCCGACTCAGCACCCGGTTGATTCCGTCCATGGCATAGCCCCGGTAGGCCAGGAAGCGCCCCTGCTTGGCGCGTTCCTTTGCGTCGGCCGGCGGCGTACCGAATTTCCGGCGCCAGACCTCCTCCAGCTGCGCCTGCCAGTCCACGTCCGCTTCGCGCAGGGCCATCTCCACCTGCTCTCTTTTCAGGCCACGCTGGCCCAGTTCCTCGCGGATGCGCATGGGCCCGTAACCGGAGCGGGCACGGCTGGCGATATAGCTCTCCAGATAGCGGCTTTCATCGAGCAGGCCATCCTCGGCCAGGCGATCCAGCACCGGACCGAGCAGTTCCTCCTCGGCCCCGCGCCGACGCAGCTTGCGCGACAGCTCTTCACGGCCATGCTCGCGACGCGCCAGCAGATCCATGGCGGCGAAACGGATGGCAGCGGTGGTATCCAGCGGATTGCCCAAGGGTGATCCTCCTCATACGAAAACCCCCGCACGGGGCGGGGGTCGTCTGGAACACTGGCAGGCGATCAGAGATCGACGTCAGCGCCTTCTTCAGCAGCCACTTCGGCCTTCTGATTGGTCGGCTGGCTCAGTAGCTTCTCGCGGATCGCCTTGTCGACGGCGCCCTTGATCTCGGGATTGTCTTCCAGGAACTTGGCAGCGTTACCCTTGCCCTGGCCGATCTTACTGCCCTGGTAGCTATACCAGGCACCCGACTTCTCGATCAGACCCAGCTGCACGCCCAGATCGATGATCTCGCCGTTCAGGTAGATACCCTTGCCGTAGAGGATCTGGAACTCGGCCTGGCGGAACGGCGGTGCCACCTTGTTCTTGACCACCTTGACGCGGGTTTCGCTGCCGATCACCTCGTCGCCTTCCTTCACCGCGCCGATGCGACGGATGTCCAGGCGGACCGACGAATAGAACTTCAGGGCGTTACCGCCGGTGGTGGTCTCGGGGTTGCCGAACATCACCCCGATCTTCATGCGGATCTGGTTGATGAAGATGACCAGGCAGTTGGCGTTCTTGATGTTGCCGGTGATCTTGCGCAGCGCCTGGGACATCAGACGCGCCTGCAGACCCACGTGCATGTCACCCATCTCGCCTTCGATCTCGGCCTTGGGCACCAGGGCGGCCACGGAGTCGACGATGATGACGTCGACGGCGTTGGAGCGCACCAGCATGTCGGTGATTTCCAGGGCCTGTTCACCGGTATCCGGCTGGGACACCAGCAGGTCGTCGACATTGACGCCCAGCTTGCCGGCGTAGTCCGGATCCAGGGCGTGCTCGGCGTCGACGAAGGCGCAGGTGGCGCCCTGCTTCTGCGCCTGGGCGATGACCGACAGGGTCAGGGTGGTCTTGCCCGAGGACTCGGGACCGTAGATTTCGACGATCCGACCCTTGGGCAGACCACCGATACCGAGGGCGATGTCCAGGCCCAGGGAGCCGGTGGAAATCGCCGGAATGGCCTGGCGCTCGTGATCGCCCATGCGCATCACGGTGCCCTTGCCGAATTGCTTTTCGATCTGTCCCAAGGCCGCGGCCAGGGCACGCTTTTTGTTGTCGTCCATTAAATTCCTCTCAGAGAAAGAAGGGCCAGACGGCCGTGGATACCTGTATAAGTGAACAGTATTAAACCATATTCACCCCCTGGTTGCTACACCCGAGGGCCTTTTTCCTCGGTCAAGAAGGCCAATAGAACCTCTAGGGCGCGGACCTGGGTCTGCTGGCGAACGGCGGCGCGATCACCGGCAAATACCTGCCGTTCGGTGTGCAATTTTTCGCCGTCGCGCCAGGCCATCCAGACGGTGCCGACCGGCTTGCCCGGCACCGCGCCGCCCGGCCCGGCGATACCGCTCACCGCGACCGCGAAGCGGGCCCCGGCGCGCCGTTGCGCACCCAGCGCCATAGCCGTAACCACCTCTTCGCTGACCGCCCCAACCTGCTCGAACAGCGCCTCGGGCACGTCCAGCTGCAGGGTCTTCTGGCGGTTGGAATAGGTGACGAAGCCGGCCTCGAACCAGGCCGAACTGCCGGCGACGCGGGTGATCGCCTCGGCGATGCCGCCACCGGTGCAGGATTCGGCAGTGGTGACCTGGGCGCCGGCCGCCTGCAGGGCGTCACCCAGTTGTTGGGCGAGACTGTCGAGGGAGTCCATCGAGACCTTCCTGTGCAAAGGAGAACATAAGAGGTGACCGCGACCAGCGACCGCCTGCGGCGACCACTGGTCGGCCTGCACCTTAGACCGGCTTGCCGGTCCGCGTGAGAAAAGATTTACTGAAACCGGTTTCAGGCACCTACAAAATCCTAACAGCGGTACGCCATGAACGATGTCTTTCTCCCCGGTCCCCGCGCGACCCGTGCGACCCGTGCGACCATCGCCGAAGTGGCCGCCGCCGCCGGCGTGTCCAAGGCCAGCGTGTCTCGCTACATCAGCGACGATCGCCGCTTGCTGTCCGATTCCCTCGCCGCGCGTATCGAGCAGGCCGTGGTCGCTCTCGATTTCCAGCCCAACCAGATGGCCCGCGGTCTCAAGCGTGGTCGCAGCCGCCTGATCGGCATGCTGGTAGCCGATCTGCTCAATCCCTATTCCACTTCGGTGATGCATGGCGTGGAAACCGCCTGCCGCCAGCAGGGCTATTCGCTGCTGATCTGCAACACCGACCAGGACGCCCGCCAGGAGCGCCAGCAACTGGCCGCGCTGCAGTCCTACAGCGTCGAAGGTCTGATCGTGAACACCTTTGGCCAGCACGCCGCCGACCTGCGCCACCTGGGCAGCCGCCTGCCGCTGGTGCTGCTGGATCGCGAACTGCCGGGCGTCGAGGCCGATCTGGTCGGCCTCGACAACCACCAGGCCATCGCCGACGGCGTGGCCCACCTGCAGCGCCAGGGGTATCGCGACCTGCTGCTGGTCAGCGAACCCCTTGACGGCACCAGCTCCCGCCACCAGCGGCTGACGGCCTTCGATGCGGCCCTGACCGAACACCCCGACTGTCGTGGCGGCCATTGCGCCCAGGCCGACGATGCCCTGGCCCTGCAGAAGGCACTGGCCACCTTCCTCGCCAGCCCCGGACCCGGTCCCAAGGCGCTGCTCAGCGCCAATGGCGTGGCGACCCTGGCGACGACCCTGGCGCTGCAGGCCTTGGGCGAACCCCTGTTCGAGCGCCTCGGCCTGCTCGCTCTCGACGACCTCGACTGGTTTCCCCTGGTGGGTGGCGGCATCAGCGCCCTCGCCCAGCCGACCCATGCCCTGGGCATAGCCGCCTTCGAGCGGTTGCAGCGGCGGATCGACGGGGATCGTAGCGCCCCGGTGCAGCAGACCTTCGGCGCGGAATTGCGCATCCGTCAGTCGACTCGCGCCCGAACCTAGAGGCACCTTTCGCCCTTTTGCTCGTCTTTTTTTGAAACCGGTTTCAGGAGAACAACAATGCCACCGGAGATCGCCATCACCACCTCGGCCTTTGGTGCCGACGGGGTCCGTACCCAGGGTCAGGCCGCCTGGCTCGACCTGATCGCGGCCGCGGGCGCCACCCATGTGGAAATCCGCGCCGAACTCTTTACCGAGGCCCCCGACTTCGCTGCCCTGGGCGCCGCCATCCAGGCGGCTGGTCTGGGCTGTGTCTATTCGGTCCCCCTCGAACTCTGGCCGGACGCAGGCGCGGCCCTTTCGCCGCGCCTGCCCGAAGCCCTTGCCGAGGCCCGCCTGCTGGGCGCCGATACGCTCAAGGTGTCCCTCGGACACTACCGCGCGGCGGCCGATCTGGCGCCGCTCGCCAGCCTGCTGACCGGCGATGGCCCGCAGCTGCTGGTGGAAAACGACCAGACCGCCCAAGGCGGCCGGGTCGAGCCACTGCGCGCCTTCATTCAGGCGGCTCGGGCAGCCCAGCTGCCGGTGGCGCTGACCTTCGACGTCGGCAACTGGCGCTGGCAGGACGAAGATCCCTTGCAGGCCGCCCGCCTGCTCGGCCCCGACGTCCGCTACCTGCATTGCAAGGCGGTGCGCCGACGCGCCGGTGGCCTGCACGCCGTACCGCCGGAAGCCGCCGACCTGCTGGCCTGGCAGGGTCTGATGGGGCACTTCCCCAGCGGCCTGCGCCGTGCCATCGAGTTTCCGCTGATGGGCGCGGACCTGCTGGCCGAGAGCCGCCGCCAGGTGGCAGCCCTGCGCACCCTGGATGGCCAGGCCCGGGAGGAACGCCGGCATGGCTGACATCGATATCCTCGCCTTTGGCGAAACCATGACCATGTTCGTTGCCGAGACGCCGGGCGAGCTGGCCACGATCGGCCAGTTCGGCAAGCGCATCGCCGGTGCCGACAACAATGTGGCCATCGGCCTGAGCCGCCTGGGTTTCAAGGTCGCCTGGCTGTCGCGGGTGGGCGATGACTCCTTCGGCCGCTTCGTGCGCGCCAGTCTCGAAGCCGAGGGGCTGGACTGCCGCCGCCTCACCGTCGATCCCCGGCACCCCACCGGCTTCCAGCTCAAGTCCCGCGCCACCGATGGCAGCGATCCGGTGGTCGAGTACTTCCGCCGCGGCTCGGCGGCCAGCCACCTCAACATCGAGGAAGACTTCGACCCCAGCCTGCTGCAGGCGCGCCACCTGCACGCCACCGGTATTCCACCTGCCCTCTCGCCCAGCGCCCGTGCCTTCAGCCGCCACCTGTTGCAGGCCATGCGCGACGCCGGCCGCAGCATCTCCTTCGATCCCAATCTGCGGCCGTCGTTGTGGGACAGCGAAGACCGGATGCGCCGCGAACTCAACGACCTCGCCGCCCTGGCCGACTGGGTGCTGCCCGGCCTGGCCGAGGGTCGGCTGCTGACCGGTTACGACACCCCGGCGGACATCGCCGCCTTCTACCTGGATCGCGGCGCCAAGGCCGTGGCCATCAAGCTCGGCCCCGAGGGTGGCTACTGGCGCACGCCCGACGCCGAGGGCGAGGTCCCGGGCGTAGCGGTGGCCGAGGTGGTCGACACCGTCGGCGCCGGCGATGGCTTCGCCACCGGCTTCGTCAGCGCCCTGCTCGACGGCCTCGACGTCGCCGCCGCCGTCGCCCGCGGCAACTGGATCGGCGCCCGCGCCGTGCAGGTGGTCGGCGACATGGAAGGACTGCCCTACCGCCACGAACTCCCCTGATCGACGCCAACCCCCTGACAAGAACAATCAAGCAGGTGACCCCATGAACGCTTCCCCTCTCGCTCCACGCCGCTGGTGGTATCTGATGCCGGTGGTCTTCATTACCTACAGCCTGGCCTATCTCGATCGGGCCAACTACGGCTTCGCCGCCGCCTCCGGCATGGCCGACGACCTGGGCATCACCCCGGCGATGTCCTCGCTGCTCGGCGCGCTGTTCTTTCTCGGCTACTTCTTCTTCCAGGTGCCCGGCGCCATCTATGCCGAGAAGCGCAGCGTCAAGCGGCTGATCTTCTGGAGCCTGATCGCCTGGGGTGGCCTGGCCACCCTCACCGGCTTGGTGCCCAACGTCACCCTGCTGATCGCCATCCGCTTCCTGCTCGGTGTGGTGGAAGCCGCGGTGATGCCGGCGATGCTGGTCTATCTCTGCCACTGGTTCACCAAGCGCGAACGTTCGCGGGCCAACACCTTTCTGATCCTCGGCAATCCGGTGACCATCCTCTGGATGTCGGTGGTCTCGGGCTATCTGATCCACGCCCTGGACTGGCGCTGGATGTTCATCATCGAAGGCCTGCCGGCGGTGATCTGGGCCTTTATCTGGTGGCGTCTGGCCGCCGAGCGGCCCAAGGACGCCAAGTGGCTCGCCGCTGACGAAAAGGCCCGTCTGGAAGAGGCGCTGAAGGTCGAGCAGCAGGGCATGAAGCCGGTCAAGAACTACGCCGAAGCCTTCCGTTCGCCCAAGGTCATCCTGCTGTCGCTGCAGTATTTCTGCTGGAGCATCGGCGTCTATGGCTTCGTCATCTGGCTGCCGTCAATCCTGCGCCAGGGCGCCCACCTGGACATCGTCCAGGCCGGCTGGCTGTCCTCGCTGCCCTACCTGGCTGCGGTACTGGCCATGCTCGGGGTGTCCTGGGCCTCGGACCGCATGCAGAATCGCAAGCTGTTCGTCTGGCCGCCGCTGCTGATCGCTGCCCTGGCCTTCCTCGGCTCCTTCGCCCTCGGCACCCAGCACTTCTGGTGGTCCTATGCCCTGCTGGTGGTCGCCGGTGCCTGCATGTACGCCCCCTACGGTCCCTTCTTCGCCATCGTTCCGGAGATCCTGCCCAACAACGTCGCCGGCGGCGCCATGGCACTGATCAACAGCATGGGTGCGCTGGGATCCTTTGCCGGTTCCTACCTGGTGGGCTATCTCAATGGCGTGACCGGCGGTCCCGGCGCGTCCTTCGGCTTCATGGGTGGCGCCCTGCTGGTGGCCGTGGTCCTGACCCTGCTGCTGCGCCAGGAACCGGTCACTCGCGCCGCGGCGCTCAAGCCCGCCACCAGTCACTAGAGGAAGCGCTGTCCATGAAAAAGAAGGTGATCCACTACAAGGCCCTGTCGCCGGCGCTGACCGCGCGCCTGGACGAAGCCTTCGATCTGGAGTACGTCGACGTCAAGGCGCCGGGCGGTGAGGCCCGCCTGCGCGAACGCCTGCCCGAGGCCCAGGGGCTGCTCGGCTCCAGCTTCAAGCTGACGCCCGAATTGCTGGACCTCGCGCCCCGGCTGGAAGCCATCGCCAGCGTCTCGGTCGGCTTCGACAGCTATGACCTGCCCTATCTGGAACGGCGCGGCATCCTGCTCTGCAACACCCCGGATGTGCTCACCGAAAGCGTCGCCGACGCCGCCTTCGCCCTGCTGCTCGCCACTGCCCGGCGCATCGTCGAACTGGCGGACTGGGTCCGCGCCGGCCAGTGGCAGGCCAGTCTGGGCGAGGCGCATTTCGGTTGCGACGTCCATGGCAAGACCCTGGGCCTGGTGGGCATGGGCCGCATCGGCCAGGCCATCGCCCGCCGCGCCCACCTGGGTTTCGGCATGCAGGTCAACTACACCGCCCATGCCGCCAAGCCCGAAGTGGACGCGCGCTTCGGCGCGCGCTTCCTGCCGCTGCCCGAGTTGCTGGCGAGCTGCGACTTCCTCTGCGTCACCGTGCCCCTGAGCGACGAGACCCATCACCTGCTGGGCGCCGCCGAACTGGCTCGGCTACCGGCCCATGCCATCCTGATCAACGTCTCGCGCGGCCCGGTCATCGATGAAGCCGCCCTGATCGCCGCCTTGCAGGACGGCCGGCTGCGTGGCGCCGGGCTGGATGTCTTCGATCGGGAACCCGTAGCGCCGGACTCGCCCCTGCTGCAGCTGCCCAACGTAGTGCCTACGCCGCACCTGGGCTCGGCGACCCGGGAGACGCGCGAGGCCATGGCCCGTTGCGCGGTGGACAACCTGCTGGCCGCCCTGGGCGGTCAGCGACCGGCGAATCTGGTCAATCCGCAGGCCTGGACGCGGCGCGAGTGAGTCTTGGCCGTCATTTGTGGTCAGACAAGTACCATAACAACGGAGAACGCCCCATGACCGCCTTCGACGATCCCCAAGCCTTCGTCAACCGCGTGCGCGAGCAGGCCGCCGATGCCGAACGCAGCGGCGACATCCCGCGTCTGCTGCAACTGGTCAATGAGCTGGCCACCGCCTTCGAGCGCCAGGCCCGTAGTACGGCGGCGGACAACGCGGGCGTGGTACGCGCGGTCGAGGAATTCGAGCGGCACGAGGGCACCTGAGCCGGCCTGCCGGTCGTGACCCGTTCGATACCGTGAGCGATCAGCGCCCCGAGGTCCAGCGCCAGTGCCCATTGCCACCCATACCCTGCTCGGCCGGCTGCTCAAATTGGCCCCGCGGGACGCCCCGGCGCCCTTACGCTATCTGGGCGCCACCCTGCTGATCGCCATCGCGGCCGGGATCCGCCTGAGCCTGGGCATCGACAGCTTGCCCTATCTGCTGTTCATTCCCTTCATCATGGCCGCAGCCTTCTGGTTCGGCCTGGGTCCCGGCATCTTCGCCACCCTGTTGTCGGTGCTGCTGGCCGAGACCCTGTTCGTCAAGGCACCCGCCTATTTCGCGCTGTTCTCCGAGCGCTGGGTGTCCCATGCACTGTTCGTGTTGGTCAACGTCATCATGGCGGTGGTCTGCGCGGCCCAGCGCCGCAGCCTGGAGTCGCTCTATCGCTTCGCCGGCAATCTCGGCGAACAGGTTACCCTGCGCACCCGCCAGCGTGATCTGATCTGGCAGGCCAGCCCCGATCTGCTCTGTACGGCGACTCTGGAGGGCCAGCTGCTGGACCTCAATCCAGCCTGGACCAGCACCCTGGGCTGGAGCGAAGAGCAGTTGCGCCACGAGCCTTTCATGGCCTTCGTACACGTCGAGGATCGCGCCCGTACCGAGACGGCCCTGGAACGCCTGAAGCTCGGCGAACCGGTGTTCGGCTTCGAGAATCGCTATCGGCATCGAGAAGGCGGCTATCGCTGGTTGTCGTGGAATTCGGTGTTGCAGGATGGCCTCATCTATTCTGCGGTGCGCGAAGTCACCGCCATCCGTGAGCAACAGGAAGCCCTGCGCCAGACCGAGGAACAGCTGCGCCAGAGCCAGAAGATGGAAGCCGTGGGCCAGCTGACCGGAGGCATCGCTCATGACTTCAACAACCTGCTGACCGGTGTGATCGGCAGCCTGGACATGCTCAGTCTGAGACTGGAACAGGGCCGCTTCACCGATCTCGAGCGCTATGCCACCGGCGCCAAGGGGGCCGCCGAGCGCGCCGCGGCCCTGACCCACCGCCTGCTCGCCTTTTCCCGCCGTCAGGCGCTGGATCCCGCGGCTACCCAGACCAACGCCTTGGTGCTGGGCATGGAAGAACTCATCCGCCGCTCGGTCGGCCCCCAGGTCGAGATCCATATCGAGCTGGCGGAGGCGGTGAATCTCACCCTGTGCGATCCCCATCAGCTGGAGAACGCCCTGCTCAACCTGTGCATCAACGCCCGGGATGCCATGCCCGAGGGCGGGATGTTGCGCATCGTCACCGCCAATCGCCGGCTCAACGAGGCCCAGGCTGCCGCGCTGGAATTGCCGCCTGGCGACTATGTGACCCTGGCGGTGCTCGACACCGGCTCCGGGATGCCGCCCGCGGTGCTGGCGCGGGCCTTCGATCCCTTTTTCACCACCAAGCCGGTGGGCATGGGCACCGGACTTGGCCTGTCGATGATCTATGGCTTCGCCAAGCAGTCCGGCGGGGTCGTCCATATCGCCTCGGCACCTGGCCAAGGCACCACCGTGACCCTCTATCTGCCGCGCCTGGTGGAGTCTTCAGCGCCGTCGGTGGAGACGCCGCCGGCTCCAGCGCTGCGCTATCCCGACGGCATGACCGTCCTGGTGGTGGACGACGAACCCCTGGTGCGCATGCTGGTGGACGAAGCCCTGCGCGAACATCGCATCCATACCCTGGAGGCGACCGATGCCGTCGCGGCGCTGCAGGTTCTGGAATCGGATATCCCGCTGGACCTGCTGATCGCCGATGTCGGCCTGCCGGGCGGGCTGAGTGGCTGCCAGCTCGCCGCCCTGGCCCGGGAACGTCGTCCGGGTCTGCTGACCCTGCTGATCACCGGCTATGCCGAGGCAAATCTGCCCGGCGAGTCCTTGCCTGTTCCGGATGTCGAGGTGCTGGCCAAGCCCTTCACCCTGGAACGGCTGATGGCCCGCATCGATCAGCTGCTGGCTGCCCGCGAACAAGGGCCGCAGGCCTGATACCGCTGCCCTGAGCCGAGCGGGGCCGACAAACGCCGCCAGTTGGTGGACAATACGCGGCTATCCACAGGCAATCGGATCGAAACACCCGCATGAGCGATCTCTCCGCGCACACGCCCATGATGCAGCAGTACCTCAAGATCAAGCATCAGCACCCCGAACAGCTGCTGTTCTATCGCATGGGCGACTTCTACGAGCTGTTCTATGACGACGCCCGGCGTGCCGCCAAGTTGCTCGACATCACCCTGACCGCCCGCGGCGCCTCGGCCGGCAAGTCCATCCCCATGGCCGGCATCCCCTTCCACTCCGCCGAAGGCTACCTGGCCAAGCTGGTCAAGCTCGGCGAATCGGTGGTGATCTGCGAGCAGATCGGCGACCCCGCCACCAGCAAGGGCCCGGTGGAACGCCAGGTGGTGCGCATCATCACTCCCGGCACCGTCAGTGACGAAGCGTTGCTTGACGAGCGCCGCGACAATCTGCTGACCGCCGTGCTGGGCGACGAGCGCCTGTTCGGCCTAGCCGTGCTGGACATCGCCAGCGGTCGCTTCACCGTCCAGGAACTGGCCGGCTGGGAGACCCTGCTGGCCGAGCTGGATCGTCTCAATCCCGCCGAGCTGCTGATCCCCGACGACTGGCCCGCCGGCCTGCCCGCCGAGAAGCGCCGCGGCGTCCGTCGCCGCGCGCCCTGGGACTTCGACTGCGATTCGGCGCTCAAGAGTCTCTGCCAGCAATTCGGCACCGGTGACCTCAAGGGCTTCGGCTGCGACAAGCTGGGCCTGGCCCTCGGCGCCGCCGGCTGCCTGCTGGCCTATGCCAAGGAAACCCAGCGCACCGCCCTGCCGCACCTGCGCAGCCTCAGGCACGAGCGCCTGGACGACACCGTCATTCTCGACGGCGCCAGCCGCCGCAACCTGGAACTGGACGTCAATCTGGCCGGTGGCCGCGACAACACCCTGCAGTCGGTGGTGGACCGCTGCCAGACCGCCATGGGCAGTCGTCTGCTGACCCGCTGGCTGAATCGCCCACTGCGTAATCGCGCCATCATCGAAGCCCGCCAGGACGCCATCACCTGCCTGCTGGAAGGCTATCGCTTCGAGACGCTGCAGCCGCAACTCAAGGATATTGGCGACCTGGAGCGCATCCTCGCCCGTATCGGCCTGCGCAACGCCCGCCCGCGCGACCTCGCGCGCCTGAGAGACGCCCTGGCCGCTCTGCCGGCGCTGCAGGAGGGGCTGACGCAGATGATCGCCCCGCACCTGCTCGACCTGGCCAGGAGCATCCAGACCTATCCGGACCTGGCTGCGACCCTGGCCCGCGCCATCATCGACAATCCGCCGGCGGTGATCCGCGACGGCGGCGTCATCAAGCGCGGCTACGACAGCGAGCTGGACGAGCTGCAGACCCTGAGCGAAAACGCCGGTCAGTTCCTCATGGACCTGGAGGCCCGGGAAAAGGCCCGCACCGGTCTGCAAGGGCTCAAGGTCGGCTACAACCGCGTCCACGGTTATTTCATCGAGATTCCCAGCCGCCAGGCCGAGTCGGCACCGGCCGACTACATCCGCCGCCAGACCCTCAAGGGCGCCGAGCGCTTCATCACCCCGGAGCTCAAGGCCTTCGAAGACAAGGCGCTGTCGGCCCAGAGTCGCGCCCTGGCGCGGGAAAAGGCCCTCTACGAGGCGCTGCTGGAACAACTCATCGGTCACCTGGCGCCCTTGCAGGACAGCGCCGCGGCCCTGGCCGAACTGGACGTCCTGGCCAATTTCGCCGAGCGCGCCCTCAACCTGGACCTGAACAGGCCGCGCTTCGTCGCGGAGCCCTGCCTGAAGATCGGCCAGGGACGTCATCCGGTGGTGGAGCAGGTGCTGGAAACGCCCTTCGTCGCCAACGACGTCACCCTCGACAACGACACCCGCATGCTGGTGATCACCGGTCCGAACATGGGCGGCAAGTCCACCTACATGCGCCAGACCGCGCTGATCGTGCTGCTGGCCCATGTCGGCAGCTTCGTCCCGGCGGCGAGTTGCGAGCTGTCCCTGGTGGATCGCATCTTCACCCGCATCGGCTCCAGCGACGACCTGGCCGGTGGCCGCTCCACCTTCATGGTGGAGATGAGCGAGACCGCCAACATCCTGCACAACGCCAGCGAACACAGCCTGGTGCTGATGGACGAAGTGGGCCGCGGCACCAGCACCTTCGACGGCCTGTCCCTGGCCTGGGCCGCCGCCGAGCAACTGGCGCGCCTGCGCGCCTGGACGCTGTTCGCCACCCATTACTTCGAACTGACCGTGCTGCCAGAAGGCCAGCCGAGCGTGGCCAACGTCCACCTCAACGCCACCGAGCACAACGACCGCATCGTCTTCCTGCACCATGTGCTGCCCGGTCCGGCCAGCCAGAGCTATGGCCTGGCCGTGGCTCAACTGGCCGGGGTGCCGGAAGACGTCATCGTGCGCGCGCGGGAGCATCTCGCCCGCCTGGAAGCGGCCAGTTTCAACGGTGAGGTGGGTGCACCACTGCCGGTAAGCGCGCCGGCCAAGGGCCGCCCCTTGCAGGCCGATCTGTTCGCCAGCGCCGCCCATCCTCTCATCGAGGAACTGGAACGCCTGCAGCCGGACGACATCACACCCAGACGGGCCCTGGAGCTTATCTACGAATGGAAAAAGCGTATCTGAGTTAACGGATACGAGGGTTCCGGCAATGCTGCTAGAATCCGCCGCCTTAGCCTGAGGAGAACGAGCAGATGACCTTCGTCGTCACTGACAACTGCATCAAATGCAAATATACCGACTGCGTGGAAGTCTGCCCGGTGGACTGCTTCTACGAAGGCCCCAACTTCCTGGTGATTCACCCGGACGAGTGCATCGACTGCGCCCTGTGCGAACCCGAGTGCCCGGCCCAGGCGATCTTCTCGGAAGACGAGGTACCGGCCGGCCAGGAAGCCTTCATCGAACTCAACAGTGAGCTGGCAAACATCTGGCCCAACATCACCGAGAAGAAGGAGGCCCTGCCCGACGCCGCCGAATGGGATGGCAAGACCGGCAAGCTCGCCCAGCTCGAACGCTAGGCCGCGCCTGGAAAATTCAGGTCATAAAAAAAGGGGGCGGATCGCTCCGCCCCCTTCGTCCCTGTCCCTGTAATCCTGTCACCGTCCTGGTGAACCTCGTCCCGAGGTGTTCCCGATCCGCTTCCTGCCGATCCGTGTCGTCCCAGACACAGCGCCGATAGTACGCTTCTCCCAAAGGCTGGCAATCTGCCACAGTCGCTCATGGCGAACTCGCCCAGCACGTCCCTTGAAACAAAAATCCGTTATGCAGCAAGCACTTGGCTATTAGTCGGGCTGCTAAGGCGGTGCTTTCCGGCAGCCTGAAGCGATGCATGCTTACGTGGACTGTAAGCCTTGGCTTACAACGACACACAGAAAAAAGCCCGGATAAATCCGGGCTCCGTTTGGCTGAAATTCAGCTAGGCATGTTCAGAACAGCGAGTCACTGGACAGGCCATTGCGCTCGAAGATCTCGCGTAACCGCTTGAGCGCCTCGACCTGGATCTGCCGGACCCGCTCACGGGTGAGCCCTATCTCCTGCCCAACCTCTTCCAGGGTGCAGGCTTCATGACCACGCAGGCCGAAGCGACGCACCACCACCTCGCGCTGCTTTTCCGGCAGCTCCAGCAGCCACTGGTCGATGCTCTGATTGAGATCCGAATCCTGCAGCAGTTCGCAGGGGTCGGTGGGGCGGTCGTCGGTCAGGGTGTCGAGCAGGGTCTTGTCGGAATCGGGGCCGAGGACCATGTCCACCGAGCTGATCCGTTCGTTGAGGCCCATCACCCGCTTGACGTCCGCCACCGGCTTTTCCAGCAGGGCGGCGATTTCCTCGGGAGAAGGCTCGTGGTCGAGCTTCTGGGTCAGTTCGCGCGCGGCGCGCAGGTGCAGGTTGAGTTCCTTGACCACATGGATCGGCAGGCGAATGGTGCGGGTCTGATTCATGATCGCCCGCTCGATGGTCTGCCGGATCCACCAGGTGGCATAGGTGGAGAATCGGAAACCCCGCTCGGGATCGAATTTCTCCACGGCGCGAATCAGCCCGAGATTGCCCTCCTCGATCAGATCGAGCAGCGACAGACCGCGGTTGATGTAGCGTCGGGCGATCTTCACCACCAGGCGCAGGTTGCTTTCGATCATGCGCTTGCGACCGGCGGGATCGCCGCGCTGGGCAAGCCGGGCGAAATGCACTTCCTCCGCGGGTGACAGCAGCGGCGAAAAGCCGATTTCGTTGAGATAGAGCTGAGTGGCGTCGAGCGCTCGGCCGTAGTCGGCCAGTTTCGCCCCCCGCAAGACCTGGTTGCCGCGCCCGGAGAGCGCCTTGGTCATGGCTGAATCGGCGGATTCCTCACCGAAGGGATTGGAATCGAGAAGCAGGACATCATCGCCGAGGTCGTACTCGGTTTCTTGTTTGTTCTGGATCATCTTGAGTAACCCTTGCTCGTCTGCGCTTCGAGCCAGGGCGTATCGATACGTTGCCGATGCGCCATGACTCGCCCCCAAAAAGCTGCGGGATCGAGTCGGCGCCTAGCGAATCAGCGATTGGGCAAAAACTGCAAGGGATCCACCGGCTTGCCCTGACGGCGAATCTCGAAATGGAGCTTGACCCGATCAGTCCCGGTCGAACCCATCTCGGCAATCGTCTGCCCTATCTTGACACGCTCACCTTCCCGAACCAGCAACCTACGATTGTGACCGTAGGCACTGACGTAGGTTTCGCTGTGTTTGACGATAACCAGTTCACCATAACCCCGTAGACCATTTCCCGCATAGACCACGGTCCCATCGGCAGCGGCCATCACGGGCTGACCTTCCTGCCCGGCGATGTCTATTCCCTTGTTTAGGCTGCTGCTGGCAGAGAAGCGGCTGATCAACGTACCTTTCGTCGGCCAGGCCCAACCGGATGCGGATTGGGGGACATCACGGGTCGGCGTCTGCGC
>NZ_WHOV01000134.1:0-16490 GCF_009765395.1 Pseudomonas sp. BAV 4579
GGGCGCATTATAGGGGAGTTTCAGGACAGGTCAACAGGTTATTTCAAGAAACTTCAATAAAGCGGGATGGGCGCCAGGCGATAACCCGCTTCGGTCGCGATGATCCGGTACTGCTTGATCTCGCCAGGCGTCAGGAGAATGGACTGGGAGATGCTGCTCGCCATGGGTGCTGCGCAACCACCCGGACCGGAAGAGGTAAGACTCACGGCGATTTCGCCAGGCGGCAGATTGAAGGAAGCACTCTGGCCCGCCATGAGGGTACCGGCCAGTCGTCCCTGGATCACCAGACCTATATCGCATCCTGATCCGGAATAGGCATCGCCCCGGGTGATCATAAGGATGCCCGGCTGCCCCGTCCCGCCCTGGGGGACCTGAGCCGAGGCGAGAGAGCTGCAGAGCAAGGCCATCAGCACACCGATAAGCAACTTCATGACTATCTCCTGCGGGGTCGCCAAGCACCTTAGCACTGCGCAGGCCCCCGTGCGCTGTTTCGCAGCGGAGCCGCGTCAGGCGCCGCTTCAGGGCACGAAAACTGAGCGAGTGGTCAGGTTTGGTGCCGCGCCAAACAACTGAAATTTCCCGGAAGCCTTATACAAGGCGTTGAAAAATAACTATTTTCCTCCGCCCGCTTGGGTTTGGCGTCGATTTTGCTGAGCACGGCGGACGCAACACATAACGAGGAAGCACTTCCAGGAGCCTACATGCGCAAGACCCTAACCACCGCGCTGCTGACCACCAGCCTGCTCGCAGCCGGTATCGCCAACGCTGCAGACAGTCCACTGCTGTGGCATGGTGAAAGCCTCACCTATCTATATGGCAAGGATTTCCGGGTCGATCCCCGCATCCAGCAGACCGTCACCTTCGAGCATGCCAGCAGCTGGACGTGGGGCGATCTCTTCCTCTTCGTCGACAGCATCTGGTTCAACGGCGCGACCAATGCCAGCGACGGCCATCAGGGCTTCTATGGCGAACTCAGTCCAAGACTGTCCTTTGGCAAGCTGTCCGGCCGGGATCTTTCCTTTGGCCCGGTCACCGATGTGCTGCTCGCCACCACCCTGGAATACGACCAGAACGATGGCGAGGGCGCCGGTCGTGATCAGCGCAACTACCTGGTCGGTCCGGGTTTCGACCTCAAGGTGCCAGGCTTCGACTACTTCCAGCTGAACCTCTACTACCGCAAGCCGGATGGCGGCAGTGCGCCCTCGGGTGCCTGGCAGCTCACGCCGGTATGGGCCTACACCCTGCCCCTGGGCAATTCGGATCTGCTCATCGATGGCTACCTGGACTGGGTGATGAACAACAAGGGTAGCTACCACGCCAACCTGCACTTCAATCCACAGGTCAAGTACGACCTGGGCAAGGCCATGGGGTACGAGGCCAAGCACCTTTATGTGGGTACCGAGTACGACTACTGGTCGGACAAGTACGGCATCAAGGACAGCGAGGGATTCCGTACCGACCAGAGCGTTTTCAGCTTCCTAGTGAAGTATCAGTTCTAGTCCGGCCAAACCCACTTTTGGCGCTGTAGCCGCCTTCCCGGCCCGCCGCGCCACTGAGAGGTAATCATCATGCCCAGTCCCGTCCCCGATGATCTGCTCTATGGCCTGGACGAACGTCCGGCCCCGCTCGCGGCCTTTTGCGCTGCCCTGCAGCACGTCCTGGCGAGCTTCGTGGGGATCGTCACCCCACCGCTGATCATTGCCGGGGCCCTGGGTCTGCACGAGCATCTGCCCTATCTGATCAGCATGGGGCTGATGGTGTCGGGCGTCGGCACCTTTCTGCAGGCCCGCGGTGCCGGTGGGCTGGGGGCGGGCATGATCTGCCTGCAGGGCACCAGCTTCTCCTTTCTGTCCGCGGTGCTGGCAGCCGGGATGCTGGTCAAGCAGCGCGGCGGGACACCAGAGGACATCCTGGCGATGATCTTTGGCGTCTGCTTCTTTGGCGCCTTCGTCCAGATCGGCCTGAGTCGCTGCCTGGGCCTGTTGCGCCGAGTGATCACGCCACTGGTGACCGGCATCGTCATCACCCTGATCGGCATCAGCCTGATCAGGGTGGGCGTCACCGATCTTGGCGGGGGCGCCAAGGCCGCCAACTTCGGCGCACCGCTCAACCTGGCCCTCGGCGGCCTGGTCTTGGTGGTCATCATTGGCCTGAATCTGTCGCGGCGACCCTGGTTGCGGCTGTCGGCGGTGATGATCGGCTTGCTGGTGGGCTCCCTCGCCGCCTGGAGCTGTGGCCTGCTGAAACCCCAGGCGCTGCCGGATCTGCCCCTGATCAGCGTCCCTCTCCCCTTTCGTTTCGGCTTCGCCTTCGACTGGTCGGCCTTTTTGCCGGTTGCGCTGATCTATCTGATCAGCACCCTGGAGACCACCGGCGACCTGACCGCCAATTGCCTGATCTCGCGGCAACCCATCGAAGGTCCCGGCTATCTGCGGCGGTTGCGGGGCGGGGTCCTGGGCGACGGCGTCGCCTGCCTGCTCGCCGCCACCTTCAATACCTTTCCCAGCACCACCTTCGCGCAGAACAACGGGGTGATCCAGCTGACCGGCGTGGCCAGCCGCCATGTCGGCTACTGGATAGGCGCCATCCTGCTGGTGCTGGGCCTGTTTCCCATCCTGGGCGCCGTCCTGCAGCAGATTCCCAAACCGGTGCTGGGCGGTGCGACCCTGGTGCTGTTCGGCAGTGTCGCTGCGGCCGGAATACGGTTGCTGGCGCAGTGCACGCTGGATCGTCGCAGCCTGCTGATCATCGCCACTTCCCTTGGCGTGGGTCTGGGTATCGCCAGCCAGCCGACACTGCTGGATCAGTTGCCGCCACTGGTGAAGAGTCTATTCGACACCGCGATCACCAGCGGCGGCATCACCGCCATCCTGCTCAACCTGTTACTGCCCGAAGAGCGCCGCGCAGCGGTGACGGAATGCCGCTCGCCGGCGCCACACCGGTAAAACAGCCCTTGTGTCCGGGACCGGGGGTACGCTATTGATGCCTGCCGCGCCTCAGGATCCTCCAGTTGTCATGACCCTTCTCGTACCCGCCCATCACGCCGGCCAGGACAAGCCGGCCGGACGCATCCGGCAGAAGAATGAGGAGTCGATCCTGAGCGCGGCGGAGGAAGAATTCGCCCGCCATGGCTTCAAGGGCACCAGCATGAACACCATCGCCCAGCGCGTCGGCTTGCCCAAGGCCAATCTCCACTACTACTTCAACAACAAGCTCGGCCTCTATATGGCCGTGCTGGGCAACATCCTCGAACTCTGGGACAGCACCTTCAACCACCTGACCGTGGAAGACGACCCCGCCGAGGCTCTCAGCCGCTACATCCGCGCCAAGCTGGAATTCTCGCGGCGCCAGCCGCTGGCCTCGCGGATCTTCGCCATGGAGATCATCGGTGGTGGTCACTGCCTGTACGAGTACTTCGATCAGGACTACCAGACCTGGTTTCGCAACCGGGCGGCGGTGTTCGAGGCCTGGATCGCGGCTGGCAAGATGGACCCGGTGGATCCGGTCCACCTGATCTTCCTGCTGTGGAGCAGCACCCAGCACTATGCCGATTTCGCCAGCCAGATCTGCCAGGTGACGGGACGCAGCCGCCTGACCCGGCAGGATTTCGACGAGGCTGCGCGGACCCTGACCCATGTCATCCTCAAGGGACTGGGCCTCCAGGCGCCATGACCTTCACCCTGATCCGGGATGCCGCCTTTGAAGAAGAGGTGCGCAAGAGTCGTTTCCTGGCCCTCGCCGCGCCTGTCACCACGGTGGAAGCGGCCATGGCCTTTATCGAGCGTGTGAGCGTACCGACCGCGACCCACAACTGCTGGGCGTGGAAGCTTGGCAACCAATACCGCTTCAATGACGACGGCGAGCCCGGGGGCACCGCGGGTCGGCCCATCCTCGCCGCCATCGAGGGGCAGGATTGCGACCAGGTGGTGGTGGTGGTCATCCGCTGGTACGGCGGCATCAAGCTGGGTACCGGCGGACTGGTGCGCGCCTATGGCGGTTGCGCTGCCCGCTGCCTGCAGCAGGCGGACAGGCAGCCGCTGGTGCTGCGGCAGGACTATGGCTTCGCCTGTACCTATGCGGAGTGGCCGCTGATCAAGGCGCGCCTGGCCGCCCTGGCAGTGGTGCTGCTTGAAGAGGACTACCAGGCGCTGGAGATCGTCCTGCGGATCGCCGTGGAACCCCAGCGTCGCGACGAGGTGGCAACCTTGCTGACCAATCTGAGCAGCGGTCGGATCGTTCTGCGCTCGCTTTAGCGGCACAACCTTTGCTGTCTGGTAGTGCACGCCTTTCCGACTTGCACCGCCCTGGCGCATCCCTGCGTCCATCCCCGGTTGCGCTCTGTCTGGCGGCAAGACTGAACCTGCCGAGAGCCGTATTTCGCCCCAAAATCGCGCATCAAGCAGCCGCTAGGCATGTTTTTGGTGCAACCCTTTGCGACGACTGCCCTGATGAACGAATTGCCTTCCGCCGTGGCGACCCTGGTCCACAGTGCCAATACCCTCTTTCTCCTGCTCGGCGCCGTGATGGTGCTGGCCATGCACGCCGGCTTCGCCTTTCTCGAAGCCGGCACCGTGCGGCACAAGAACCAGGTGAATGCCCTGTCCAAGATCCTCGCCGACTTCGCCATTTCCACCCTGGTGTACTTCTTCGTCGGCTACTGGATCGCCTATGGCGTGACGTTCTTCGCCCCGGCCCAGGTGCTGACCGCCGACAGCGGCTACGGACTGGTGAAGTTCTTTTTCCTGGCGACCTTCGCCGCGGCCATTCCGGCGATCATCTCCGGCGGTATCGCCGAGCGGGCGCGCTTCGTGCCGCAGCTGTGCGCTACGGCGCTGATCGTGGCCTTCGTCTATCCCAGCTTCGAAGGCCTGATGTGGAACAACAACCTGGGGCTGCAGGACAGCTTCGAAGCGCTGTTCGGGGCGCGCTTCCACGACTTCGCCGGCTCGGTGGTGGTGCACGCGGTGGGTGGCTGGCTGGCGCTAGCGGCGGTGATACTGCTGGGTCCGCGTCAGGGTCGCTATCGCGAAGGCCGGTTGGTGGCCTTTCCGCCGTCGAACATTCCCTTCCTGGCGCTGGGTTCCTGGATCCTGATCGTCGGCTGGTTCGGCTTCAACGTGATGAGCGCCCAGAGCCTGGCGGGTGTCAGCGGGCTGGTGGCGCTGAATTCGCTGATGGCCATGGTCGGCGGGACGGCGGCTGCCCTGCTGCTCGGGCGCAACGATCCCGGCTTTCTGCACAACGGTCCCCTGGCGGGACTGGTCGCCGTCTGCGCCGGCTCCGACCTGATGCATCCCATCGCCGCGCTGGCCACGGGCCTGGTGGCGGGCGCCCTGTTCGTCTGGGCCTTTACCGCGGTGCAGACGCGCTGGAAGCTGGACGATGTGCTGGGCGTCTGGCCATTGCATGGCCTCTGCGGCGCCTGGGGTGGCATCGCCTGCGGTCTGTTCGGCCAGACGGCGCTGGGTGGCCTGGGCGGGGTAAGCCTGCTGGCGCAGCTGGCCGGCACGGCCCTGGGTATCGCGATCGCCCTGCTCGGTAGACTGGCCGTCTACGGGCTGCTCAAGGCCGTGCTGGGCTTGCGACTGAGTCAGGAAGAGGAATACCAGGGCGCCGATCTGTCGATCCATCGTATCGCCGCCAACAGCCACGATGGCTAGTGGCCCAGGTTACCCACAGCTGGCGTGTACAGTGATGTGGATAACCCGTGCATGAAGTCACGAGAACGCCACGGAGACCGGTCTGGCGGCGACTGGTGAAGAAATGAGCACGTGCGGGTGTCGTGGCGGCAACCGTGGATGGCGAGCAGCCGGTAGCCGGCCAGTAACAGTAATCGGTAGAGTGGGCGATCCTTTTTCCAGGAGTGCCCCATGCCCGCCCTCTCGACCCTGCTGCCCTGGCTCCGCGAGGTGGACCGCACCACCCTGAAGGCGGACCTGGGTGCGGGTCTGCTGGGCGCGGTCCTGGCGCTCCCCCAGGGCGTGGCCTTCGCCACCCTGGCCGGACTGCCTCCGCAATACGGCGTCTATGGCGCCGTGGTGCCCTGCATCGTCGCCGCCCTGGCGGGTTCCAGTCGCCATGTGGTGACCGGTCCGACCAATGCCAACTCCCTGGCCCTGCTGGCGGCGCTGTCGCCGCTGGCGCTGGCGGGCTCCGGCCCCTACATCGATCTGGCCCTAGCGGTGACCCTGCTGGTCGGCCTGCTGCAACTGACGGTGGGCGCCCTGCGCCTGGGCGCCGTGGCCAACTTCATCTCGCCTTCGGTGCTGCTCGGCTTCATGAGCGGTGCGGCCGTGCTGATCGGGCTCTATTCGCTCAAGGACCTGTTCGGGTTGTCGCCGCCACTGGGCACCTCGGCCTTCGGCGTCCTCGGCTATGTGCTCGCCCATCCGCTGGCGATCCACTGGCCCTCGCTGGTCATCGGTGTGGTGACCCTGGTCGCCACCCTGCTGCTGCGCCGGCTGCGCCCGCGCTGGCCGACCATGCTGCTGGGCCTGCTGGCCGGTTGCCTGAGCACCTGGATCTTGGAGCGCAGCGTGCCGGGCGCCGCCCAGGGGCTCGCCACGGTCGGACGGATCCCCTCGGCGCTGCCGCCCTTCCATCTGCCCGACGTCACCCTGCAGGATCTGGGCAATCTCTCCGGGATCGCCGTGGCCCTGACGCTGGTGGCCCTGGGGCAGTCGCTGTCGATCGCCAAGGCGGTGGCCCAGCGCTCCGGCCAGCGACTGGACGTCAATCGCGAATTCCGCGGCCAGGGGCTGGCCAATCTGGTCGGCGGCTGCTTTTCGGCCTATGTCTCCTGCGGCTCGCTGAATCGCTCCATGCCCAATTTCGAAGCCGGGGCCCGTACGCCGCTGGCGGCGGTGTTTGCCGCCCTGCTGGTGGTGGCCCTGGTTGCCTTCGGGGGTGCCCTGATCGCCGCCATTCCACTGGCGGCCATCGCCGCCACCCTGCTGCTGGTGGCGCGTGGCCTGCTGGACCTGGGGCGCTGGCGCGAGGTGCTCAGGGTCAGCCGCACCGAGGCCCTGGTGGCCGGGGTGACCTTGCTGGCGACCCTGACCATTCCCCTGGACCGCGCCGTGCTGCTGGGCACCCTGGTGTCCCTGGTGGCCTATCTCTATCGCACCTCGCACCCGGCCATCCGCCCGCTGGTCCCGGATCCCCGTACCCCCGAGCGTCGCTTCACGCCACTGGACGAACTGGGCCAGCCGGCGCAGGAGTGTCCGCAACTCAAGCTGGTGCGGGTGGAGGGCTCGGTATTCTTTGGCGCCGTACCCCATGTCGGCGATCAGCTGGATGGCTTTCGCAGTGCCCAGCCCGGTCAGAAGCATGCGCTGTTCATGACCAAGAGCATGAATTTCATCGATCTGGCCGGTAACGACCTGTGGCGGCGGGAATGGCGCGAGCGCCGGGCCCAGGGCGGTGATCTCTATTTCCACCGCCCGCGTACCCCGGTGCTGCAGCTGTTCGCCAAGACCGGCTTTCTTAAGGAGCTGGGCGACGGTCATGTCTTCTCGTCCAAGGATCAGGCCCTGCGCAGCATCTATCCGCGGCTGGATCCGGAGGTCTGCCGCACCTGCACCGCGCTCACCTTCGTCGAATGCGCGGCGCGCGCGGCTGAGCGGGCGCCAGACGCGGACGCCACCCGGACGGACTGCTAAGCTGGCGGTTTTCCTCTGCCGCCGGAGATTTCCATGACCGCTGCCCTGCGTCTCGCTCGCCGCCTCGCCCTGACCGCTCCGCTGTTGCCCGGCCTGGCCCTGGCCCACGGCCATCTCAAGAGCGCCGAGCCCGCGCCCGACAGCACCAGCGCGGCACCGAAGCAATTGAGCCTGAGCTTTTCCGAAGCGATCGAGGCGTCTCTCAGTCAGGTGCTGTTGCAACGTCTGGATGGCCAGGCCAGCACGGCGATCACTACCGGCAAGGTCATTTCCGGGCGTGACGAGCGCACCCTGGACGTGCCGCTGGATGCGCCGCTGGAACCGGGTCACTACCAGGTGAAATGGCGGGTACTGGCCAAGGACGGGCACAAGACCCAGGGCGATTACCGCTTCACCGTCCAGTAGGGATGGACGGCGGACTGGCGACGCCCGAGGCCTGGCGCCCCCTCGCCCGTACCCTCTTCCTGCTGCCGCTGCTGCTGACCTGGGGCTATCTGGCCCTGGCGCTCTACTTGGGTCGCCCCGGCTTGCGTTTCTGGCTACTGGAGCGCGCGCGTCTTTCGGCACGCCTGCTGGGCGCGCTGCTGCTGCTCGGGGCGTCGAGCCTGTTGCCGCTGCAGGCAGCCCTGGTGGGCGATGGCTGGGCGGATGCCTTCAACCTGCCGCTGTGGCAGCTGTATCTAGCCACCGAGGATGGCCATGGCTGGCGTTGGCAGTTGCCACTGGGCCTGCTGCTGGCGCTGTGGCTGCTGGTGGGACCCGGGATTCACGGCAGTCGGTGGCTATGGGGATTCAGCGGTCTGCTGCTGGCTAGTCTGGCCCTGGGTGGCCATGCGGCCGCGACGGCGGGCGGGTTAGGCCTGGCGCACCAGCTGAACCAGGCCCTGCATCTGCTCACGACGGGATTCTGGCTGGGCAGTCTGCCCGGGGTACTGCTGTGCTTGGGACAGCCGCCCACAGACCTGAGAGATGATGTCCAGCACTTGCTGCGCGGCTACTCGCTGCCCGGGCAGATCTGCGTGGCGCTGGCCTTGTTCAGCGGCGTGTTCAACAGCCTGCTGATCCTGGGGCCGGACGGCCTGCTGCGGCTGACGCCCTACTCCGCTCTGCTGCTGGCCAAGGTACTGGTGGTAGCGACGATGGTGGTCCTGGCCCTGGCCAATCGTTATCTGCTGGTACCGCGACTGGGCCAGGGACCCAAGGCATGGCAGCTGCTGCGCCGGGCCACGGCCGTGGAGATCGCCCTGGGGGTGGTCGCCGTCGCGCTGGTGGCGGCCTTCTCGGGGCTGGATCCCTTCAGCTGAAAGTCGGGGCGCCCGCTGGCGCCCCGGCACGCCTCAGAAATAGACGTTCATACCCAGGTAGATTTCCTTGCTGCTGTCGAGCTGGCTCGAGCCGAGCTTGGCGCCGTCCTGGTCGATATCGGGCTTGGCGTTACTGCGCAGGTAGCGATAGCCGGCTTCCCAGGAGGTGCGCTCTTTGACCTGCTGCAGGATGCCGGCCTGGACCCCGGCCACATAGCCGAGGTCGCTGTCACGGCCGAAGCTGGAGCCGTCCTGGGTGACCCGGGCGACGCCCAGGGTGCCGCCGCCGAACAGACTGGTGCGAAGATGCCGACAGGGAATTTCAGGACGTTTCTGGCGAAGGGCTCCTCACGCGATGCGAATGCAGCCCGACCGGCTGCGCGGCCATCTTCGGCGGACGCGAATTAGCGCAGGATTAAGGAGACTGGATCGGAACTGAACGCTGAAGCGGGGAGCAGGAGATGAACCGGACCGCCCGTTGCAGGCAGCCCGGCTTGCAGGCGATCAACGCTGACGATGGTACTCGGTCACGCGCTGCACTTCTTCCTTGGAGCCCAGGAACACCGCTACCCGCTGGTGCAGGCCGTCGGGCTGGACGTCGAGGATGCGCTGGTGACCGTTAGTGGCAGCGCCACCGGCCTGCTCCACCAGCAGGGCCATGGGATTGGCCTCGTACATCAGGCGCAGCTTGCCGGGCTTTTCCGGTTCGCGGGCGTCGCGCGGGTACATGAAGAGGCCGCCACGGGTAAGGATGCGATGGACATCGGCCACCATGGAGGCGATCCAGCGCATGTTGTAGTTCTTGCCCAGGGGACCTTCCTTGCCGGCCAGCAGTTCGTCCACGTAGCGCTTGACCGGGGCTTCCCAGTGGCGCTGGTTGGACATGTTGATGGCGAATTCGGCAGTGGTCTCGGGGATGGTGATGTCTTCGTGGGTCAGCACGAAGCTGCCCAGTTCGCGATCCAGGGTGAAGCCCTTGACGCCGTCGCCCAGGGTCAGCACCAGCATGGTCTGGGGACCGTAGATGGCATAACCGGCGGCGACCTGCTCGGTGCCCTTCTGCATGAAGGCTTCTTCGGTCACGTCACCGGTGGTGCTGCTGACGAAGTCCTTGCGCAGGATGGAGAAGATGGTGCCGACGGAGACGTTGACGTCGATGTTGGACGAGCCGTCCAGGGGATCGAACATCAGCAGGTAGGCGCCCTTGGGATAGTGACCGGGGATCTGATGGACCTGGTCCATTTCCTCGGAGGCCATGCCGGCCAGGGTGCCGCCCCACTCGTTGGCTTCCAGCAAGATCTCGTTGGACAGTACGTCCAGCTTCTTCTGCACCTCGCCCTGGACGTTCTCGGTGCCCATGCTGCCGAGCACGCCACCCAGCGCCCCCTTGGACACCTCGTAGCTGATGCGCTTGCACGCCCGGGCCACGACTTCGATGAGGAAGCGCAGGTCGGCCGGGGTCTTGTGGCTGCGGGTCTGCTCGATGAGGTAACGACTGAGGGATATCCGGGACATCGCGGTGCTCCTTGTAATGATGGGCGCGAGTGTAGCGCCAAAGCTCAAGCTCCGTCTCAAGCAGAGCGGACCGTCAGGCCAGGTCTGCCAGCCAGTGCCGATCCCGGACGCTGTCGCCAGGGCAACTAGGCACCGAACACCGGCGGCCGGCAGGGAACACGCGCCTAGCGCGCGTTCGGAGTCTCCACGGCCAGCAGTACGCCTCGGCCAGCACGGAGATTTTCGGCGCTGGGGTAGACTGCCGAGTCGGGTTCCAGTTCAGGCTGACGGCTGTCCAGCTGTATCACCCAGTGATGTCCGTCACGTGACGAGGGCAGTCGCAGGTCGATTTCCTCCCGGCGCGGTTGGAAGGCCAGCCAGATCCGGGCGGCCTGGGGCTGATCCTCGCCATCGAGGGATTCCAGGGTAAGGGCGAGCGGCAAGCTGCCCCCCGCCTGCCAGCGGCCGTCATCCATCGGCGCGCCGTCGGCATCGAGCCATTCGATCCGGACCCAGCCACGGGGATCGGGACGTCCCAGCAGCCGTTGCGCCTGCAGCGCCGGCAATTCCCGCCGCAGTGCCATGAGGCGGCCGACAAAGGCACTCTGCAGCCTTCCGGCGGGGCTGTCGGCCTGCTGCCAGTCCAGCCAGGACAATTCGTTGTCCTGCACATAGGCGTTGTTGTTGCCCTGCTGGCTGCGACCGAATTCGTCGCCGGCGGTCAGCATGGGTTCGCCACCGGCGAGGATCAGGGTCGCCAGCAGGGCGCGTTGGTTGGCGGCGCGGGCCTCCTGGATGGCCGGATCGTCGCTCGGGCCTTCGACGCCGTTGTTCCAGCTCTTGTTGTCGGTGGTGCCGTCGCGATTGCCCTCGCCGTTGGCTTCATTGTGCTTCTCGGCGTAGCTGACCAGGTCGGCGAGGGTGAAGCCGTCGTGGGCGGTGATGAAGTTGACGCTGGTGCGCAGCAGGCGATCGTCCACGCCGAAGAGATCGGCGCTACCGGCCAGGCGGGTGGCCAGGGCGCCACGCAGCCCCTCGTCACCGCGCCAGAAGCGGCGGACGTCGTCGCGGAAGGCGTCGTTCCATTCCTGCCAGGGCGCGCGGAAGGCGCCGACCTGATGACCGCCGGGACCGATGTCCCAGGGTTCGGCCACCAGCCGCACCTGGCGCAGGAGCGGATCCTGGGCCAGGGCCTGGAGCAGCGGTGCATCGCGATCGAACCCACTTTCCAGACGACCGAGCGCCGGCGCCAGGTCGAAGCGGAAGCCGTCGACGCCGGCGGCGGTGACCCAGTGCCGGAGGCTGTCCAGGGTCAGGCGCAGCGCTGGCGGGCTGTACAGGGCCAGGCAGTTGCCGCAGCCCATGTCGTTGATATAACGCACCGGATCGTCCGGCTGCAGGCGGTAGTAGCCGGCATTGTCCAGGCCGCGCAGATTGAAGGTGGGGCCAAGCTCATCGCCTTCGCCGGTATGGTTGAAGACCACGTCGAGCAGCACCTCGAAGCCGGCGGCCTGCAGGGTGGCCACCGTCTCGCGCAATTCGCCCAGGGCCTCGTGCCCGGCTAGGCGCGGATCGACGGCGGCCATGAGCACCGGGTTGTAGCCCCAGTAGTTGGCCAGGCCCAGGGCCGGCAGATGGCGATCGTCGGCCCAGGCGGCGATGGGCAGCAGCTCCAGGGTGGTGACGCCGAGGCGCTGCCAGTGTTCGATCAGCGCGGGATGGCGCAACGCCGCCAGGGTCCCGCGCTGGCGGGGGGGCACCTGCGGATGCAGCTGGGTCTGGCCACGCACGTGCAGCTCGTAGATCAGCCCGGCGGCGCGGCGCCTGGGCGTCGGCACCAGGCTGTCGACCGGCGGCAGGACGATGGCCTTGGGGACATGGGCGCCGCTGTCGCGTGCGTCCGCACGGTCGGGATCGTCGGGATGAAAGCCATAGGTGCTGGGGTGCAGCTGGAAGGGTCGGTCCACCGCCAGGGCCCAGGGGTCCACCAGCAGTTTGTTGGCATTGAATCTGAGACCGTCCCGGGGACGATAGGCGCCTTGGGCGCGCAACCCATATCTCAGTCCCGGCTTGGCACCGGCCAGGAAACCGTGCCAGACGCCGCCCTCGTGCTCGCAAAAGGCCAGGCGCTGGGTCTCGGCCTCGCCCTTGGCGTCATAGAGGCAGAGTTCGACCGCCTCGGCGGCCGGCGACCAGACGGCGAAGTTGATCCCGCCGTCGACGAGGGTGGCACCGTAATGGGCAGGATTGCCCGCTTCGAGGCGGGTAGAGGTGCGGGGCATTAGGACTCCGGTGACGGGCTTGCGGGGCGGATGCGGCAAGGATGTAGACGTCGTGGAAGGCAGGGGTTCTCAGTCGGGGAACAGGTGATCGCGGCCATGGGCCGCTCCTACAGGATCTTGCCTTGCCTGTAGGAGCGGCCGCATCGGCGGACCGCCATGGCTGCGATAGACCCTATAACGACTACAGCGCCTTCCAGATCTCCGTGGCGTATTCGCGGATGGTGCGGTCGGAGGAGAACCAGCCCATGCTGGAGGTGTTGATCACCGCCGATTGCCACCATTTGTCCGGCTGCTGCCAGCGCATTTCCACCTGGCGCTGGGCGTCCCAGTAGGCGTCGAAGTCGGCGCAGACCAGGAAGCGGTCGTGCCAGGTAAGCACGTCGAGCAGGCTGTTGTAGCGAGCCGGATCCTCGGGAGAGAACTGGCCGCCGCGCAGACCCGCCAGGACCTGGGCCAGGCGTGGCGAATTCTCGATGATGTCCGAGGAGATGCCGCCGCTGCGCTGGCGCTCCTCCACTTCGGCGGCCTTGAGGCCGAAGATGAACATGTGCTCGGCGCCGATCAGCTCGCACATCTCCACGTTGGCGCCATCCAGGGTGCCGATGGTGAGGGCGCCATTGAGGCCGAACTTCATGTTGCTGGTGCCCGAGGCTTCCATGCCGGCGGTGGAGATCTGTTCTGACAGGTCCGCCGCCGGGATGATGACCTCGGCCAGGCTGACGTTGTAGTTAGGCAGGAAGACCACCTTGAGCAGGTCGCGGGTCAGAGGATCGTTGTTGACCACCCTGGCCACATCATTGGCCAGCTTGATGATCAGCTTGGCCTGGTGATAGCTGGCGGCGGCCTTGCCGGCGAAGATCTTGACCCGCGGCGTCCAGTCGCCGTTGGGGTTGTCGCGGATGGCCTGGTACAGCGCTATGGTCTGCAGCAGATTCATCAGCTGCCGCTTGTACTCGTGGATGCGCTTGATCTGGACGTCGAACAGCGCGGCGGGGTCGAGATCGATCTCCATCCGCTGTTTCACCAGGCTGGTGAAGGTGTCCTTGTTGCGTTGACGCTGCAGGGCGAAACGCTCGCGGAAGTTGCTGTCGTTGGCATAGGGCTTGAGCTGCGGCAGGGTCTTTTCCGGATCGTGCAGCACGCCCTGGCCCAGGGTATCCACCAGCAGGTCGGTGAGCGCCGGATTGGCCTGGTGCAGCCAGCGGCGGAAGGTGATGCCGTTGGTCTTGTTGTTGATACGCTCCGGATAGAGGCGGTGCAGCGAGCGGAAGACCGTCTTGCGCATCAGGTCGGTGTGCAGTCCCGACACGCCGTTGGTGCTGTGCGAGCCGAGGAAGGCCAGGTTGCCCATGCGCACCCGGCGACCCTGGCTTTCGTCGATCAGGGAGACATAGGAGATCATGCCACCATCGGTCTCGCCACGGGCGCGCAGGGAGTCGAGGAACTGCGCATTGATCAGGTAGATGATCTGCATGTGCCGCGGCAGCAGGCGCTCCATCAGCTGCACCGGCCAGGTCTCCAGCGCCTCGGGCAGCAGGGTGTGGTTGGTGTAGCTGAGGGTGCCGACGGTGGTGCTCCAGGCGGCGTCCCAGGGAATGCCGTGGACATCCACCAGCAGCCGCATCAGCTCGGCCACGGCGATGGCCGGGTGGGTGTCGTTGAGCTGGATGGACACGTGCTCGGGCAGGCTGAGCAGGTCGTTGTGCTGCTTGAGGTGACGGCGGGTCAGGTCGGCCAGGGAGGCGGCGACGAAGAAGTACTCCTGGCGCAGGCGCAGCTCCTGGCCGGCTTCGCTGCTGTCGGCCGGATAGAGCACCCGCGAGATGCTCTCGGCGCGGGCCTCGTTGGCCACGGCGCCGACATGGTCGCCGGCGTTGAAGGTTTCCAGGTGGAGGATCTCCAGCGGTCGGGCGCGCCAGAGTCTCAGGGTATTGGCGCCCTCCCCGCCCCAGCCGATCACCGGGGTGTCATAGGCCACCGCACGGATGCGCTCGCCGGGCGTCCACACCTGGCGGCGCGGATCGCCTTCGCCATAGGGCGCGACGTGACCGCCAAAGCCGATCTCGTACACCACCTCGGCGCGTTCGAATTCCCAGGGATTGCCGAAATCCAGCCAGCTCTCCGGCTGCTCCAGCTGAAAGCCGTCGGCGATCACCTGGCGGAACAAACCATGCTCGTAACGGATGCCATAGCCATGGCTGGCGATGCCCAGGGTGGCCATGCTTTCCATGAAGCAGGCGGCCAGCCGGCCGAGACCGCCGTTGCCCAGGGCGGCGTCCGGCTCCAGCCCCCGGATGCGCTCCAGATCGACGCCGAGGTCGGCCAGGGCACGGCGGGTCTCTTCGAGGATGCCGAGGTTGGACAGGCTGTCGATCAGCAGGCGACCGATGAGGAATTCCAGGGAAAGGTAGTAGACCCGCTTCTGGCCGGTGCGATAGGCGTCGCGGGTGCGACTCATCCAGCGGTCGACGATGTAGTCCCGGGCGGCCAGGGCGGTGGCCTGGAACCAGTCATGGTCGAGGGCGTTGTCAGGGTCCTTGCCGACGGCGTAGGTGAGCTTGGAGAGGATGTTGGTACGGAGCGCGGAAACTTCGTTGGGCGAGATGAAGCGGGGTCTTGTCATCAGGATTGACCTCTGCAAGCGCTTGAGCTTTGTCTGAAAAGTACCTGCGCATCGGTGATGCTGCGTTGAAAATCAACTCAGAATGCTCATTTACCGCTCGTAAACTGCGCTTCCTCGCTGATTTTCGTCTTGTCTCACCTTCACTCGGTGACCTTTCAGACAAGCCTGGGAATCAGATCGCGAAGTGGCCGCGGATAATGCGGCGCGTGCCGTTCACCTTACTTTTAGGCGAAACGTCGGGCACGTCCAAGCTTTTTTTCGATACATCAGACGGTTAGCCGTCTCCCCTCTCCGCTCTCTAGCCCGAGGTTTTCATCATGCGCAAAACCCTGCTCATCACTGGTGCGAGTCGCGGTATCGGCCGCGCCACGGCCCTTGGCGCCGCTCGCCGCGGCTGGAACGTCGCCTTCAACTATCGCCAGGACGAGGCCGCGGCCCGGGCCACCCTGGCCGAGATCGAGGACCTCGGCGTGGAAGGCCTGGCACTGCGCGGCGACGTGGCCGACGAGGCCCAGGTGCTGGCGCTGTTCGAGCGCACGGTGGCGCGCTTCGGCGGGCTGGACGGCTTCGTCAACAATGCCGGGATCGTCGACCATTCCCAGCCATTGGTGGACATGAGCGCCGAGCGCCTGCGACGGATGTTCGAGGTCAACGTCTATGGCGCCTTTCTCTGCGCGCGCGAAGCGGCCCGCCACCTGTCTCGCGAACGCGGCGGCCGCGGTGGCGCCATCGTCAATGTCTCCTCCATCGCCGCCCGCCTGGGCTCGCCTAACGAATATGTCGACTACGCCGCCAGCAAGGCGGCGCTGGATACCCTTACCCTCGGTCTGGCCAAGGAACTCGGTCCGCACGGGGTAAGGGTCAATGCGGTGCGGCCGGGCGTGACCCTCACCGACATCCACGCCAGCGGCGGCCAGCCGGGACGCGCCGAGCGCCTGGGGGTGAGCACCCCGCTGGGGCGTGCGGGCGCGGCGGAGGAGATCGCGGCCGGCATCCTCTGGCTGCTGTCGGACGAGGCGTCCTACACCACCGGCGCCCTGCTGGACATCGGTGGCGGGCGCTAGGGCTGGGCTCTGTACGAAAAGTCGCCGAGCGACGGTCAGGCGAGGCGAAAAACGCTGAGGAA
>NZ_WHOV01000135.1:0-38638 GCF_009765395.1 Pseudomonas sp. BAV 4579
AATCCAGCCACATCAACAAGGTGCTGACCACCATCACCAAGGTGGCCGACCAGACCAACCTGCTGTCACTCAACGCCGCCATCGAGGCGGAAAAGGCCGGTGAGGCGGGCCGCGGCTTCTCGGTGGTGGCCACCGAGATCCGCCGGCTGTCCGACCAGACCACCGCGGCCACCGACGACATCGAGCAGATGCTCAAGGACATGAATTCCGCGGTCTCCGCCAGCGTCATGGGCATGGACAAGTTTTCCGAGGAGATCCGCCGCAGCGTGCAGGAGGTGGCCAGCGTCAGCGATCAACTGGCCGGGGTGATCGAGGACGTGCAGAAGTTGCCGGCGCGGTTCGACATCGTCCTGGAGGGCATGCAGTCCCAGGCGGTGGGTGCCGGCCAGATCGCCGAGACCATCACCCAGCTCAACGACAGCACCCAGCAGACCACCGAGGCGCTCAAGGCCACCAGCGAGGCGGTCCAGTATCTGCAACAGGCAGCCCAGGACCTGCAGAGCAGCGTCGCCACCTTCTCGGTCACCCGTTGACCATGCAGATCCTGATCTTCCAGCTGGCCGATGCTGCGGCGGCCCTGCCGACGACGGCGATCCGCCAGGTGCTGCCCCTGTTGCAACTCACCCGCTTTCCTGCTGCGCCGGCGGGCGTCGCCGGCCTGATGAACCTGCACGGCGCGGCGATCCCGGTGGTCGATGTCACCGCCATGAGCGGCGGCCCGGGTGCCCGGGCGCGCCAGGACACCCGCATCCTGCTGGTGGATTTCACCCTGCCCGATGGCCACAGCCGGCCGCTCGGCCTGGTGGTGGAAGGCGTCGCCGGCGTACGCCGGATCTCCGCCAGCGTGCCGCGACCGGCGGGCGTCCGCCTGCCCGACTATCCCTGGCTCGGCGAGGTGCTGGAGACGCCCGAGGGCCTCTGGCTGTGGCTGGAGCCGGATCGCCTGCTATCACCAGCCCTGGCCGCCCTGCTGTTCCAGGAGGCCGCGTGAAGCTCGATCCCCGGCTGGCGCCCCTGGTGCGGGCGCGCACCGGCCTAACCATCGCCGACGACATGCTCGGTCGCGCCATCCGCCAGCGCCTGCGCGAGCGCCAGGAAAGCGATGCGGAGGCCTATATGGCGCGCATCCTCGACGACGAAGGCGAATTCGCCGACCTGCTGGACCTGCTGGTCATCCCCGAGACCTGGTTCTTTCGCGATCCCCAGGCCATCGCCCACGCCGCCCGCTTCGCCCAGGAGCGCCACGCCCGCAGTAGCGCGCCGGTGCGGCTGCTCAGCCTGCCCTGCTCCACCGGGGAAGAGCCCTATACCCTGGCCATGGCGCTGTTCGATACCGGTCTGCCGGCTGCGGCCTTCGAGGTGACCGCGGTGGACATCAACGAGCCGTCCCTGGAGCGCGCCCGCCGCGGCCTCTATGGGCGCAATTCCTTTCGCGCCCGCGACCTCGGCTTTCGCGATCGCTATTTCGACCCCGAGGGCGATCGCCATCGCCTGGCCGAACGGGTGCGCAATCAGGTGCGTTTTCGCCAGGGCAACATCCTGCAGCTAGGCAGCCTGCGCGACGGCACCGCCTTCGACGTGGTGCTCTGCCGCAACCTGCTGATCTATTTCGAAGATCAGACCCAGGGCCGCGCCCTCAGTCACCTGGCCGCGCTCATGCACGACGACGGCCTGCTCTGCGTCGGCAGTTCGGAGATGGTCAGCGCCATGCGGCACGGCTTCGCCAGCCTGGGCGTGGCCCACGCCTCCGCCCTGGTCAAACGCCAGGCGGCCGCCCCCGAACAAGCGCGTCCGCCTACGCCGGCTGCGCCGCCACGGCGCAAGGCCGCACCGCGCCCACCCGCGGCGGCGAACCTGCCTGCACGCCTGCGCGCCAGCAGCACGCATTCACCTGCCCCGGCTATCCCCGTCTCCGCCGGCCCGGCGCCGCTCGAAGAAGCCCAGCGCCTGGCCGATGCCGGGCGCGGCGCCGAAGCCGAGGCGCTGTTGCGCAGCCTGCTCGAGGCGGATCGCAGCCAGGCCGGTGCCCACTTCCTGCTGGCGCTGATCCTGCCCGACGCCCGCGCCGCCGAAGCCGAGCGGGCGCTGCGCCAGGCACTCTATCTGGAGCCAGGGCACTATCCCGCCCTCTGTCGCCTGGCGCTGATCTGTGAAAGAGCCGGTCGACTCGACGAAGCCGGACGTCTGCGCGAACGGGCCGCGCGCATCCAGACCCGCGCCGGTGACGAGGCATGAGCCTGAACCGTGAACTCAGCGCCCTGGAGCGCGCCGCCTGGGCCGAGCACTATGCCGAGCCCCTGGACGATCGCCAGGCGCGCTCGGCCAGTGCGCTGGTCTTTCGCCTCGGCGCGGAATGGCTGGGGCTGCCGGGCAGTTGCCTGGTGACCGCCACCGAACCCACCGCCGTGCACCGCGTCCCGCATCGGCGCTCGCCACTGCTGCGCGGCATCGTCCCGGTGCGCGGTCAGCTGCAGCCCTGCATCGCCCTGGAGCTGCTGCTGGCGGTGGCGCCGGCTGAACAGACCCGCGGCTTTCCGCGGCTGTTGCTGCTGCATGTCGGGCGCCGCGACTGGGCGGTGCAGGTAGACGAGGTGCTGGGCCTGCAGCGCTATGCCCCTGGCGAGGTGCGGCCGCCGCCAGCCATCCTGGGCGGCGACTTGCTCAGCTACCTGGGCAGCGTCTATCGCGAAGGCGCGCACCAGGTCGGCCTGCTCGATCTGCCGCGGCTGGAGCGGGCCCTGGAAGAGGCGCTGCGATGAGTCAGCCACCGCGCGACGTGCGCGAGATGTCGCTCTACGATCTCTTCGCCAGCGAGGTGCAGAGTCACCTGCAGGCGCTGGATGCCGGGCTGTTGCGGCTGGAGCGCGACCCCAGCGACACCGGGGTGATCGAGCCGATGATGCGCGCGGCCCATTCCATCAAGGGCGCGGCGCGCATCGTCGACCTCGACGGCCTGGTGGAGCTGGCCCACGCCATGGAGGACTGCCTGGTCGCGGTCCAGGCCGGACGTCGCCAGCTTGGCCCGGCGGATATCGATCGGCTGTTTCGCTGCGTCGACGTCCTCGGCGAGGTCAGTCGCCTGGACGAGGCCGCCAGCCAGCGCTGGCAGCGCGAACAGCGAGATAGCCAGCGGGCGCTGGCGCAGGCGCTGAGCGCTGGCGTGGGCGCTCCGCTGCCAGCGGCCGCGGTCGCCCCGCAGGAGCCGGCACCGGCACCTGCCGCACCCGAAGAACCAACGCCCGATGCCGAGCGCGGCCGGGACCCGCTGCGGGTGGACAGCGGTCGCTTCAACCAGATTCTCGCCCTCACCAGCGAAGCCCGGGTGATGGGCCTTGGCCTGCATGGCCTGGTCCAGGGCTTCCAGGGCTATCGCGCGGAATTGCAGGGCCTGTTCGGTCAGGTCCAGGCGGTCAGCAGCGAAGTGCGTCAGCGCCAGGAAGGCCTGCTCGATCGCTATCAGCAGCAACTGCAGGCCCTGGAAGCCTACGAGCGGCGCCTGCTCGGGGTCTGCCGGGGGCTGCTGGACGAGGTACTGGGGGTGCGCATGCGCCCGCTGCGCGATGCCGTCCAGGGCTTTCCGCGGCTGGTGCGCGACCTGGCCCGGGGCCTGGACAAGGATGCCGTGCTGCAGGTGGACGGCGCCGACACCCTGATCGATCGAGAGGTGCTGGCGCGCCTGGAAAGCCCGCTCAATCACCTCCTGCGCAACGCCGTCGACCACGGCCTGGAAACCCCGGCCGAACGCCGCGCCCTGGGCAAGCCCGAGTGCGGGCAGATCCGCCTGGAGGCCCGCCATGTCGCCGGGCGCCTGCAGGTCAGCCTGCACGATGACGGCCGCGGCCTGGACCTGGAACGCATCCGCGCCGCGGTCATCGCCCGGCGCCTGAGTCCGGCGCTGGTGGCCGCCGAGTTGAGCCCGGCGGAGTTGCTGGAGTTTCTGCTGCTGCCCGGCTTCAGTCTCAAGGAGACGGTGACCGAGCTGTCCGGTCGCGGGGTGGGTCTGGACGTGGTGGCCGACGCCATTCGCGCCCTCGATGGCGAGGTGCGCCTGGAAACCCGGCCGGGGCTGGGCTTCAGTACCCGCCTGCTGGTACCAGTCAGTCGCTCCATCGTCCGGGCGCTGATCGTCGACATCGCCGGCGAGGCCTATGCCCTGCCGGTCAATCGCATCGAGCGGGTGCTGCGCCTGGACCCGGCCGAGGTGCACTCGCTGGAGGGCAAGGCCTTCTTCCTGCTCGGCGAGGATCGCCTGGGGCTGGTCGCGGCGCATCAGTTGCTGGAACTGGACGGCGCGCCGCCCAGCGGCGATCTCGCCGTGCTGGTGATCGGCGGCGGCGAGCGGCGCTACGGGCTGGTGGTGGATCGCCTGCGCGGCGAACAGGGCCTGGCGCTCAAGCCGCTGGACGAGATCTTCGGCAAGCTGCGCTCGGTCATCGCCGGGGCGCTGCTCGACGACGGCAGTCCGGTGCTCCTGCTGGACGTCGCCGACCTGCTCACCGGCATCGAGCGGCTGCTCGGCGAGGGCCGCCTGCGGCAGGTGCAGAGCGGCGCGGCCACGGACAGCCGCAGGGTCAAGCGGATCCTGGTGGTGGACGATTCCCTCACCGTGCGCGAGATGGAGCGCAAGCTCCTTGAAGGCCAGGGTTATCAGGTGGAGGTGGCGGTGGACGGCATGGACGGCTGGAACGCCGTGCGCGCCGGTGAATTCGACATGCTGCTGTCGGACATCGACATGCCGCGCATGAACGGGATCGAGCTGGTGGAACTGGTGCGCCGCGATCCGCGTCTGCATGCCCTGCCGGTGATGATCGTCTCCTACAAGGATCGCCCGGAAGATCGGCTCAAGGGCATGCAGGCCGGTGCCGACTACTATCTGACCAAGGGCAGCTTCCACGACGACGCCCTGATCACCGCCGTGCAGGACCTCATCGGAGCGCCATGAGAATCGCCATCGTCAACGATCTGCTGCTTGCCACCGAGGCCTTGCGTCGCCTGCTGATCGGCGACGGGCGCCATACGGTCGCCTGGATCGCCCATGACGGCGAGGAAGCCGTGGCGCGCTGCGCCGAGGACCGCCCGGATCTGATCCTCATGGACCTGCAGATGCCCCGCCTGGACGGCATCGAGGCGACGCGCCGGATCATGGCGCAGTCGCCCTGCGCCATCCTCATGGTCACCGCCACCCCCGACGACTGCGAAGGGGTGTTTCGCGCCATGGGCGCCGGTGCCCTCGACGTGACCGCCACCCCGGCCTTGAGCGGTGGTGCCGATGGCGGCGCCCTGCTGCGCAAGATCGCCCGTATCGAACCCCTGGTGCGGCTGCCCGACCGGGCCACGCGCCCGCCCCAGGCCACCGCTGCCACGCCGAGCAGCGCGGCCGCGGCCACCTGCGACAGCCTGGTCGCCATCGGAGCCTCCACGGGCGGACCGGCGGCCCTGGTCAGCCTGTTCGAGGCCTGGGCGCCCACCAGGGAGGCCAGCGTGGTGCTGGTGCAACATATCGACCGCCGCTTCGCCCCCAGTTTCATCGGTTGGCTCGGCACCCAGATCGCCTGGCCGGTCACCGCCGCCCTGCCCGGCGCCCTGCCAGAGCCCGGCCAGGTCGCCGTGGCCCTGGGTGACGACCACCTGCTGCTGGATGAGCATGGCCGCTTCGCCTATACCGCCGAGCCGGTGGACTACCCCTATCGTCCGTCGGTGGATGTGTTCTTTACCCAGCTCGCCAGCCACCCGCTGCGGGCGAGCAAGGCTCTGGGTATCCTGCTGACCGGCATGGGCCGCGATGGCGCCAGCGGTCTCTATGCCCTGCGCCAGAGCGGCTGCCCGACCCTGGCCCAGGATGAGGCCAGCTGCGCCGTATACGGCATGCCTGCGGCTGCGGTTAGAATGGGCGCCGCGGAGCGTATTCTCAGCCCCGCGCAGATCGGCGCCTGGCTGCAAAGACGCTTCGGCAACGGCTCGCGTAACATGACATGAAAGGTCGCCAACAGGAGCGTTGGACGGCGCAGTGGCAGGGATTGGCCAAGAAGAGACGCGGGACGCCCGACCCCGCCCGCACAAGGACTCGCAGTAATGGCCACGCATGAGGGTAACGCCCAGGACAGCCTGAACGCACCCAAGGTGCGCCTGCTGCTGGTGGACGATCAGCTGATCATCATCGAAGCCTTGCGGCGGATGATCGCCGATCAGCCCGACATCGAGCTGCATTACTGCCTGGACGCGCACCAGGCGGTCAACATGGCCCTGCAACTCAAGCCCACGGTGGTCCTGCAGGACCTGATCATGCCCGAGATCGACGGCCTGGAAACGGTCAGGCGCTTCCGCGCCGAACCGGCGCTGCGCGACGTGCCCATCGTGGTGCTCTCCTCCAAGGAGGATCCCCAGGTCAAGGCGCAGAGCTTCGCGACCGGTGCCAACGACTATCTGGTCAAGCTGCCCGACAAGCTGGAACTGCTGGCGCGGGTGCGCTACCACTCCGAGGCCCACGTCCTGCGCGCCCAGCGCGACGAGGCCTTTCGCTTCCTGCGCGAGAGCCAGCGCCAGCTCGCCGAAGCCAATATCCAGCTGCAGAAGCTGGTGGCCATCGACAGCCTCACCGGCATCAACAACCGCCGCCATTTCGACCAGACCTACGAAGGCGAATGGCTGCGCGCCCGGCGCAACCGCCAGCCGCTGGCGCTGCTGCTGTGCGATGTCGACCACTTCAAGCGCTACAACGACACCTATGGCCATCTCAGCGGCGATCTCTGCCTGAAGAAGGTGGCGGCGGTACTCACCGAGCAACTCAAGCGCCCGGCCGATCTGGTGGCCCGCTACGGCGGCGAGGAATTCGCCATGGTGCTGCCGGAGACCGACGCCGAGGGCGCGCTCAAGGTCGCCGAAGCCTGCCGTGCCGGGGTGGAACGGCTGCAGGTGGCACACTCCGGCAGCGACCTCGGCTTCGTCACCATCTCCATCGGCGTCGGCAGCATCCAGCCGCAGAGCGGCGACGATCACGAAGCCTTCATCGAATGCACCGACCAGGCGCTGTACCAGGCCAAGGCCGAAGGCCGCAACCGGGTGCATCTGGTCAAGGGTGGCCAGGAGCTGGCGTCCCAGGGCGTTGCGCCAGACGTCTAGAAGCTGCGACTGACCAGGCGATTACGCCCTTCGGCCTTGGCCTGGTAGAGCAGGTTGTCGGCCGCCTTGAGCAGGCCGTCCGGGCTCTGTTCGGGGGTCGGATTGCAGCAGGCCAGGCCCATGCTCATGGTCAGCCAGAGACGGTCCTCCGCCAGCGGATGGGCGATACGCAATTCGGCGATGCCCTGCCGGCAGCGTTCCAGCACCGCTTCCGCCGCCGTGCGCGTAGCGCCCGGTAGCAAGAGCACGAATTCCTCTCCGCCGTAGCGCGCCAGGCAGTCCCGCTCGCGGATGCGCTGCTCCAGCACCTGGGCGACTTGCGCCAGCGCCTGATCCCCGGCGCCATGGCCGTGGGTATCGTTGTACTGCTTGAAGTAGTCGATATCGAGCATGGCGATGGCCAGGGAACCCCGCCGGCTGACCGCCAGCTGCCACTCGATCGTCAGCTGCTCGTCGAAGCGGCGGCGATTGCCCACCGCGGTCAGCGGATCCATGTGCGCCAGCTCCTCCAGCAGCCGCCGCTGGCGGGCTAGCTGCAGGTGCAGCCGCACCCGCGCCAGCACGGCCAGCGGATTGAAGGGCTTCTGGATGAAGTCGCTGGCGCCCAGTTCGAAACACTCCACCTCGCGGTGCAGGTCGTTGGCCGCGGTGATGAAGATCACCGGGATGGCGCTGGTCTCGGCGCGGCGCTTGAACAGCTGGATCAGCTGCAGGCCGTCGATGCCGGGCATCACCACGTCCAGCAGGATCAGATCCGGGTGTTCGCGGGCGGCCTTGGTCAGCGCCTGGACCCCGCTCTTGGCCAGCATGATGCGCGCCTCGTTGCGCAGCAGATCGCCGAGGACGCGCAGATTGCTCTTCTGATCGTCGACGATGAGGATCAACGGCAGGTCGGGACGACGCCCCTCCATCGGCACCTATCCCGACCGTTGTCCGGCATGCCGCACGCGCCGCAGCAGATCCGCGGTGGCATCGGCGGCGTGTTCGAACTCGACGTCGTTCACCCATTCGCGGATCCGTACCACGTCGGTGCTGTGGGGGGTGTTCACGCAGGCACGCAACAGGGTGTCGAGCACCTCCTCGGCGGCGAAATCCGAGGTCTGCAGGAGTTCGACCAGGCGTTCGAGCAGGGCTTCCAGCTCCTCGACGGCGGCCTCCTCGCCGCCCGCGACCTCGACCAGGATTTCGTCGAGCGACGCCAGGCAGCGCTCGGCCTCGTCCTGCAGACGGCGCACCTCCTCGCCAATGGGCTGGGCCAGCCGGATCCGGGTGGTCAGGCGTTGCGCCGCGTCCTGCAAGGCGCCGGCGCCGACATAGGCGGCGGTAGCCTGCAGACCGTGGGCGCACTCGAACAGCGCGGTGACATCATCGGCCGCGCGCCAGGCGGCGATCCGCCCGGGCAGTTCGGCCTGTTGCACGCGGAAATCCCGCATCAGCTGTTCATAAAGCTGGGCGCTGCCGCGCAGCAGGCGCAGCGCCGACTCGGGTTCGAGCACCGCACTGGCCCGCGCCCGCGCCAGCACGCCGACCTCCTTCACATCCACCCCCTCTTCCACCGCCTTGCGCTCGGCGCGCTGCAGCTGCTCGAGATTGGCCCAGGCGGCGATGATGCGGAACAGCTCGGCGGGATCGAGCGGCTTGACCAGGTGATCGTTCATGCCCGCATCCAGGCACCGCTCGCGATCGCCCGGCAGGCCGTTGGCGGTCATGGCAATGACCGGCAGCGCGGCCAGCGCCGGGCGGGTGCGCAATTCGCGGGTGGCCGACAGGCCGTCCAGGCGGGGCATATGGACGTCCATCAGCACCAGGTCGTAGCGCTGCCGCTCCAATTGGTCCAGCGCCGCCTGGCCATCTTCGGCCACGTCGATCAGGATGCCGCTGCCCTGCAGGAAGCCGATGACCACCTGGCGGTTGATGGCGTTGTCGTCCACCAGCAGCAGGCGAATGCCCTGCAGATCCACCACGCTCTGGCCCACCGTCGGCGCGGTCACCGGTGTCAGGCCCAGCCCGGACAGCAGTCGCTGCACGGCGGGACCGGTGACCGGTTTGTCGAGGAGTTCCAGGCCAGGCAGATCCTCGCCCAGGCTGCGCACCTCTTCCGCCTCGTAGGGCGAGGCCAGCAGGGTCAGCGCCAGCTCCGGCTGACGGAAGCGCAACTGGCGCGCCAGCGCCAGGCCATCCTCGGCGCCCAGGCGCCAGTCGACGATGGCCAGTTCGAAGACCGCCGTGGCCATGGCTGCCAGGGCCTGCTCGGTGGATTCCGCTTCCACCACCTGCATGCCCAGTTCACGCAGGCGTTGCCCCAGGGTGCGCCGGGCCAGGCCGTGGTCGTCCACCAGCAGGACCTGCCGCGGCGTCTGGCTGGGCAGTCGCTCCGGCTCGCCCACCACCGGCAGGGTCAGACGCAGGGTAAAGCAGGAGCCGCGCCCGGCTTCGCTATGGACGTCGAGGGTGCCGCCCATGAGTTCGGTGAGCTGGCGGGAGATCGCCAGGCCCAGGCCGGTACCGCCGTAGCGACGGCTGATGGAGCCATCCGCCTGGGTGAAGGGCTGGAAGAGTTGCGCCTGCTGCGCCTCGGTCAGGCCGATGCCGGTGTCTTCCACCGCCAGGCTGAAATGGGCCCGGCCCGCTTCACAGACGGCGCCGACGCGGATCAGCACATGGCCCCGCTCGGTGAACTTGACCGCATTGCTCAGCAGATTGACCAGCACCTGCTGCAGGCGCAACGGATCGCCTTCCAGCGCCAGGGGAATGTCCGGACCGCAATCCAGCACCAGTTCGACGCCCTTCTCGTGGGCCTTGATGGCGCAGAGATTGAGCGTGCGTTCGAGCACCTTGCCCAGGTTGAAGCCCAGTTGTTCGAGCTGGGTACCGCCGGCTTCGTTGCGCGAATAGTCGAGGACATCGTTGATCACCCCCAGCAGGGTCTCGCCGGAGTCGAGGATCTTGCCGACGTGGCCGCGCTGTTCGCCGGACAGCCGGGTGCCCAGGGTCAGGCGGCTGAGGCCGATCACCGCATTGAGCGGGGTGCGAATCTCGTGACTCATGGTCGCCAGGAACAGCGACTTGGCCGCTGCCGCTTCCTCGGCCCGGATGCGCGCCTGGTCCAGTTCGAGGGTGCGTTCGCCGACGCGCTGCTCCAGGGTTTCGTAGATCTGCGCGTGCTCCAGGGAGATCGCCGCCTGGGTGGCCAGGATGCCCAGCACCTGCAGCCGACCCGGGGTGAAGGCCTGGGCCAGCAGGTTGTTTTCCAGATAGAGGATGCCGATCAGGCGCCCCTGGCGCAGCACCGGCAGGCAACAGACCGACCGCGGGCGCCGCGCGCGAATGTAGGCGTCGCGGACGAAGCGGCCGGCGCGAGCGGCGTCGTCGAGGATCACCGGTTCGCGCTGACGGATCACGTGGGACACCAGGGTCAGGGGCACCTGGCCCTCGCCGGAGTCCTGCTCGTTCAGCGCCAGTGGCAGACCCTGCAGCACCTTGGGCGCGGCCGAGCCGCTGCAGACCGAGGCCTGCACCAGCCAGCGACCGCCCTCGGGCAACAGCAGCAGGCCGTGCTGGGCGCCACCCTCCTCCAGGATGATGCGCATCATCCGCGCCAGCAGCTGATCCAGCGCCAGCTCGTTGGAGATGGTCTGCAGCGACTTGAGCACCGACAGCCAGTCCAGCCGCATCATCTCGCTGGTGGCCTGGCCCTGGGTGCGCTGCACCGTCAGGGCAGTGGCCTCGGCCACGCGCAGCCAGTGGGGGAATTCGTTTTCCAGCGCCTGGGCCTTAGCCGCGGCACCCCAGTGCAGATAGCTGCGCTGGGCGTCCTGCAGGTAGGTCCGGGCGATCCGCGGACGCTGCTGTTCCAGCCAGAAGCGTCCATAGAGTTCCTCGGCCAGCGCCGCGCCCTGGCGAAAGCCGTGCAACCGCGCGGATTCCAGGGCCTGTTCGTAGAGATCCATGGCCGCTTCGACCCGGCCCTCGCGGCGGGCCCGCTCGGCGGCCACCAGGTCGCGCTTGTGGGCGAAGTTTTCCGGGCAGTGCGCCGCCCAGCCGTTCAGCCGTTTCTGGGCGACCTCGACCTTGGCCAGCGCCTCACCCGCCAGTTCGCCCTCGGCCAGCAGGATCAGCGCCTGATAGAAGGCGTGCTCGGCGATGCTGAACCAGCCGAAACTCGCCGCCAGCGAGGCTTCCATGGCTTCGGCGTGCTGCCGCGCCTGGGGCAGCCGGCGGAACAGCAGCGCCGCCTGCATCTTGTTGAAGTCGTAGTAGTTCAGGCAGAGCACATGGCCGCTGTCCTGCATCTGCCGCACCAGCGCCGCTTCGTCCTGGCCCTCTTCGTCCCAGGACTCCTGACCCGGGGTGAGCCCCTGCAGCAGACGCAGCGACTGGCGCAGGATGGTGAAGACCTCCAGGGTGTTGGGATCGCCGATGCCCAGCAGGATCCGCTCGATCTCCGCGGTTTCGCCAAGGATGTCGTCCAGCGGCGCCCCGGCGTGCTGCAGGTGCTTGAGGATGTGGAAGGCGCTGTAGGCGGTGAAGATGATCTCGCCGGTGCGCTGACCGGCGGCCAGGGCCTCGCGCAGCAGGGCGACGTTGTCCGCGAGGGGGCTCGACCAGGGACTGTTGGTCACCGCGAACATGGTGTAGACCTTGCACTTGAGCGGCAGATTGCCGGTGCGGTCGACCAGGTCGACGGCCAGGCGCCCGACCTGGTAACCCAGTTCGTAGCGACCGTGGAAGGCCGACAGCAGCGAGCCGTAGTTGGCATAGCCGAAGGGCGAAAGATCGCCATTGCCGTACTGGATCGACAGCTTGACGATGCGCATGACCGCCAGCAGGCTCATCGGCAGGTCGACGTTGATCGCCGGCCCCCAGAGCAGGCCCAGCAGGCGGATCAGCAACTGGGCACGCGGATCTTCCATGCGCGGCAGGTCGAGCAGCGCCGCCGGACTGCGCTCGGCGAGCCAGGCCTCGACCTCGGCGCTGTCGGCGCCGATGGCCTGGTTGATGGCGTCCGGCGCTTCCGGCCAGGGTTCGTCCAGCACCTGGAGGCCGGCCTTGGCCACCACCAGGGCTTCGGTGAAGCGCCCGAGGCCGCTGTAGAGGTCGATCTGCAGCGCCCGCACCCCGGCTTCCTCGAAGATGGTGAGCGCCCGTGGCAGCAGCACTTCGCAGATGCGCAGGGCTTCGTTGGCATCGCCACAGAGGTGCGCGACCTCGGCCCATTCCCGATGCAGCTGGAACAGCAGCTCATGGCGGCTCTCCCAGGCCGCATCGTCGATCAGCACGACCGCCGTGCGCAGGAATTCCTGGGCGGCGGGATAGGCATTGGCCTGGCGCGCCTTGCGCGCGGCGTCCAGATTGAGCTCCAGCAGCTGCAGCCGCTCGGCGGGCGCTTCGATCAGCGCCCGCGCCAGGTTGAGGTGATTGACCGCGTCCAGCCGCGTGGCGCTGCCTTCGGCGAGATAGAGCTGACCGGCGCGCAGGTGGACCCGCTCGCGTTCGGCGGGTGCCAGCAGCGAGTGAGCGGCATGGCGTACCTGATCGTGCAGGAAACTGTAGTGCGTGGGCGTCTGCTCCCCCGCCGGGCCGCCTTCGGGCTCGGTGAGCAGGCCTTCCTGTACCAGCGCCTGGCAGAGGCGGCGGATCGCCGCGGGCGATTCCGCCATCAGCGCGGCGAGGCGATCGCTGGAGAAATGGGTGCCCAGACAGGCTGCCCACTGCAGCAGTTGCGAGGTGCCGGCCGGCAGCTCCTTGAGCTTGCCGACCATGAAGTCGACAACATTGTCGTAGACGTCCAGGGCCTGCAGCCGGGCCAGGTCCCAGTGCCACTGACCCTGCTCGCCGTCGAACTCCAGCAGGCCTTCCTGTTGCAGACTGCGCAGCAACTGCTCGATGAAGAAGGGATTGCCGAGGGTCTTGTCGAGGCAGAGCCCGGCCAGGGCCGCCTGCTCCGCCGCCGGCGCCGGCAGCAGTTCGGCGATCAGTCGCTCGATCTCCACCCGCGACAGTGGACCCAGCGACAGGGTGCGGATCAGCGCCGCGCCGAGCAGGCGCTCCAGGGCGCTGCCGGCGAGCTGTTCTTCACGATGGGTCGCCACCAGCAGCAACGGCCCCTGATCGGTCCGCGCCAGCAGGCGCTCGATCAGACGCAGCGACGCGCTGTCGGCCCACTGCAGATCGTCCAGCCACAGCAACAGCGGTCGGGTGTCGGTGGCAAAGGCCAGCAGCAGCGCGATCACGGCTTCGTCGAAGCGTTGCTCGGCCTGGAGCGGCGGCAGTTCGGCCACCGGTGCCTGGGGCCCGAGCCAGGTGGCCAGCTCGGGCGAGACCTCGGTCAGCACCCCGGCGTTGCCGCCCAGGGCCTCGACCAGACGGTCGGCGAAGGCTTCGCCCAGACTCTGGCCGAGCTCGACCAGTTCGCGCACGGCCTGGCGCAGGGCGCCATAGGGCACGCCGTTGCCAAGGGTCTCGAACTTGCCGTGGGCGAGCAGCACCCGCTCGCCCTGGCGACGGACGAAGGCCTGCACCAGCGCCGATTTGCCCACCCCGGAACTGCCACTGACGAAGACGGCTTCGATCCGGCCCAGGGTCGCCCGGGCCAGCGCCTCTTCGAGCAAACGCAGCGGCGCGCCGCGCCCCTGCAGGGTGCGTACCGGCATCAGGCGTGCCGGCGGATCCTGCTCGCCCAGGGCGAAGGCCCCCCGCTCGCCGGCCTGATGGGCCGCCTGGCAGCGCTGCAGATCGCGCAGGATGCCGTAGCAGCCCTGGTAGCGTTCCTCGGCGGCCTTGGCCATGAGCTTGTCCACCAGCGCCGCCAGCATCGGCGGTACCGTCGGCACCCGTTCGACCAGCGAGGGCGCACGCATCGCCAGGTGCGCATGCACCAGTTCGAGGGGGTCCTGGGCGCGAAACGGCGGCTCGCCCGCGAGCATCTCGTAGAAGGTCACGCCCAGCGCATAGAAGTCGCTGCGATAGTCCTGATGGCGCCCGGTCCGCCCGCTCTGCTCCGGGGCGAGATAGGTGAGCGAGCCCTCCAGGCGGGCATCGCTGCCATGGACGGTGCCAAAGGCCGTGGCGATGCCCAGATCGGTCAGCCGCAGGCTGCCCGTGGTGCGGTTGCAGACGATGTTGCGCGGATTGAGGTCGTTGTGGGCGATGCGCAACCGGTGCAGTCGCGCCAGGGCCCGGACGATGGCCAGCGCCCAGTCGAAGAAGTCGTCCAGCGCCAGCGGTCCGCCGGCGAGCAACTCGGCGAGGTCGGTGCCGCCGATGTCTTCGAGCACCAGCACCTGGCGCCCCTGGTATTCCAGCCGTTCCAGGGCGGCGCTCACCGCGCCGCTGGCACTGGCGCGGCGGGTCAGTTCGAATTCGTGGCGCAGCCCGGCCTGGGCCTGGGGCGTGGGATAGTCGGCGGCCAGCTGCTTGAGGATCACCGGCTGACCATCGGCCAGGCGCGTGCCGCGGTAGATCAGGGCATGGCGGCTTTCGCTCACCCGCGTCTTGCAGCTGTAGCCTGGAATCCTCAACACCGCGTTCGCCTCGATCCTCGGCCGACCGGGCAATGCCTGGCCAGCGCCTCAACTATTTCCGTTGCCTTGCTAAAGTCTCAAGGGAACTTTTCGATAAAGTGATATTACCCTAGCCATCATCTGGCTTACGTCCACTGGTGCAACAATTTGCACACTTCGGAGCAATACGCATGGACGCTGTACCTTCTGTCCGCAAGATCGCCATCTTGGGTGGCGGCGTGTCCGCCGTCACCACCGCCTTTCGTCTTACTAGTGAGCCCAACTGGCAGGACCGTTACCAGATCACCCTGTACCAGCAGGGCTGGCGTCTCGGCGGCAAAGGGGCCAGCGGGCGCAATGCCACCGACCACCAGCGTATCGAGGAACATGGCATCCATGTCTGGTTCGGCTTTTACTACAACGCCTTCCACAGCCTGAGGCAGTGCTACGAGGAATTGGACCGGCCTGCCGGCGCGCCCCTGGCGACCCTCGACGAGGCCTTCTTCCCGCATTCCCATACCGCCTTCGCCGATGCCTTCCAGGGGCAGTGGACCACCTGGCCCATCGATACCCTGGCCCTGCCCGGCAAGCCCGGTGAGGGCTGGAATCCCAAACCCTTCATGGCCGCCCTCGGCGATCTGCTGGAGTGGTTGCTGCGGCTGGGCGAGGTGGACGACACCCCGGCCGCCGCCACGCCAGGCGGCCTGTTCGCTCGGCTGCGCGCGCACTGCCGGGAAGAATTGCAGGAGCTGGCACTCAAAGAGGCGGAGCAACAACTACGGCAGGCCCGCACGGCGCTGCCCGACGGCGTCGACCATCCCGTGCTGCTGGCGTTGCTGCGCAGGCTCCGCGGCCTGCTCGGCGACATCCTGCACGACCACAGCCAGACCCACGTCAAGGCCCACCGGCTGTGGCTGCTGATGGATTTCGGCCTAACCGTGCTGATCGGCATGCTCGCCGACGAGGTCTATGCCAAGGGCTTCGCGGCGCTCAACGAAGAGACCTTCCAGGCCTGGCTGAGCCGCCACGGCGCCAGCGCCGCGACCCTCGACGGCGCGGTGCTCAAGTCCCTGCACGGCGGCATCTTCGCCTATCGCGACAGCGACCTCGCCCAGCCCGACGTCGAGGCCGGCACCGTGCTGCGTGCCGCCCTGCTGGCCCTGACCACCGCCAAGGGCGCCTTCATCTGGCGCATGCAGGCCGGCATGGGCGACGTGGTTTTCGCGCCCTACTACGAGGTGCTCGCCCGCCGTGGCGTGGACTTCCGCTTCTTCCACCAGGTCACCGCCATCGAAGCCGCCGACGACGGTCAGGGGCCGCGGGTGACACGCCTGCAGATCCAGCGCCAGGTCACCCTCAAGGGCGACGCCTACCAACCACTGGTGGACGTCAAGGGCCTGCCCTGCTGGCCTTCGGCGCCGCTGTACGACCAGCTCGACGAGCAGATCGCCCGGGAGCTGCAGGCTGGCCAGATCAACCTGGAATCCAACTGGAGCGGCTGGCAGGGCGTCGAGCAGCTGGAGCTGCAGGTCGACCGCGACTTCGACGAGGTGGTGCTGGGGATCTCCGTGGCCGGCCTGGCCGACCTCGCCCCCAGCCTCTGCGCCCTGGACCCGGCGTTCGCGCGCATGAGCCGGCAGGTGGCCACCGTCGCCACCCAGGCGGTACAGCTCTGGCAGAACCGCGACGCCTGGCAACTGGGCTGGAGTGGCTCGCCTCAGGGTGGGCAGGCGCCCGAGCTGCTGGGCTTCGCCGCCCAGGCGATGGACTCCTGGGCGGATGTCAGCTACCTGGTGGACCGCGAAGACTGGTCGAGCGGCATGCCACCGGCGGACATCAGCTATTTCTGCGGGGTTTTCGCTGCCGCGGCCGCCCCGCCCATCGGTAAAAAGGATGACTATCCGCAGCAGGAGGCCGCCAAGGTGAAGCAGGCCTTCCTCGACCTCATGAACGGCAACCTGGGCGCCTACTGGCCGGCAGCCGTGACCCCGGCGGGCTATCGCTGGGACTTCCTGCTGGCGCCCACCGAGGTCCAGGGCGCGGCGCGCTTCGACTATCAATACTGGCGAGCCAACGTCGATCCCAGCGAGCGCTATGTGCAGAGCGTGGCCGGCAGCAGCCGCTATCGGCTGGCCACCGACGGCAGCGTCTGCCGCAATCTCTATCTGACCGGCGACTGGATCGACAACGGCTTCAACATGGGCTGCGTGGAGTCGGCGACCCTATCCGGCCTGCAGACCGCGCGTGCCCTGCTCGGGCACCGCGAGGTCCTGCCCGGCGAGGACGCCTTCCAGTAGCGCCACCACCTGGACCGCTGCGCGCTCGGCGCAGCGGTCCACGGCCGGCGGATAGCACGGCGCGGTGCCATCCAGGTAGTCCAGCAGCTCGGGCGCTTGGTTCCAGACCGCGGCCTCGCGGTAGAGGCGAGGCAATTCCAGCCGAATCCAGCCGTCCATGAGGCGCACGCCCAGCTCCTCGATACCCAGGCCGTGGCCCTCGATCACCTCGCGATCCGCATCGGTGAGGGGATAATGCGGCGGATAGAACTCGGCCAGGCTGACCAGCAACTTGACCGAAAAGCCACGCGGATCGCCCAGCAAGGCCCCCAGCTCGGCGAACAGCGTCGCCTCTTCCACCAGCGCCTGGGCGAACATCAGCCGGTAGAGGGTGATGTTGAGAAACAGCTGACCGACCTCATTCTCCGCCCGCGCATCCGCCTCATGCAGGGCAAAGCCGGCCAGGATGGAGGCATTGTGCGCCCGGTACCAGTGCCGCGGGGTGGGATCGGCGATGAAGGTCAGCCAGCAGCGCGTCGGATAGGGCGCCTGGTCGCCGGGCAGCCCATGCTGCGCCAGGCAGCCGGCCAGCTCGGCCAGGTAGATGAAGTGCAGATTGACGTTGCGCCACCAGGCGCTGCCGCTTACGGGATCCAGGACACCGGCCTGGATTTCCCAGTCGAGAAAGGCCAGTTCCGAGTCGCCATAGCTCAGGCCGTCGTTGTCGGTATCGCCAAAACGCTGATAGAAGTCTTCGCGCACCGCCCGCCGCCGGGCCGGGACGTTCTCGATCTGGCGACAGAGCTCGCTGGTCGCCGCGACGGCGTCTTCATAGGTGTACATGCCTTCCCTGCCCTGCATATCAAGATTCCGCCCGATCATGGCGCAATGGCATCAGCGGCTTCCACGCGCATTAGGCTGAACGCACTAGAAGAGAGCTCCAGTGGCGGCCCTTCGTGTCGCCAGTCCCCCTCGAACGGATCGCCGCCCCGGGCGATCACCACGACCGGTCGGATCCGTCGATGGTCGGACAGCTTGCGCTGGGGCAGCATGGCGTCGCGGTCATCCAGCCGCACCCGGCGGGGCAGATCGGCGACACTCAGCCGCCGCACCGCCAGCGGTGGGCCGGGCTGATCCACCGCCAGCGCCAGCACGAAGACACTGTCCTCGGGCCGCACCCGCTGCGCCACCGCGGGCGCCAGACTGACCTCCACGTCCAGCCCCGGCGTGGTCAGCGCCTGACCGGCGGCCCGTGCCGCCGTCTCCGCCCGGGCGACGCCCTGGGCAAGGGTGTCGCGCAGGGGATCCCCTGGTGGCAGCACGGCGACCAGGCGTTGCCAGTAGCCTGCCGCCTTGGCGTAGGCCCCCCGTTCGTAGGCGGCCATGCCCAGCAGGCCCAGGGTGGTGGGCTCGCCAGGATTGGCGGCCAGGGCTTCGTCGGCCAGGGCCTGAGTGCGCGCATCCAGCTGACGCCCCGCGGCGAAGAAACGGGCCTGGGCCAGTTGCCCGAGGACTTCCGCGCGCCGGCCATCACGCTGGATGACCTGCTCGAAGGCGGCCACGGCATCCTGGTAGCGGCCCAGGCCGGCATAGGCCCGTGCCAGCAGATACCAGTTGTCGGTCGCCTGGGGTTGCAGTCGCGTCGCCGCCTGCAGGTCGGCCAGCAGCGCCTGGGGCGAAGCCGGCGCCGCGGCGAGGCGCTGGCTGAGCTGCAGCGCCGGCCAGGCGCCGAGCAGCAGGTAGAGCCCCAGGGCCAGGGCCGGGCCACCCAGGGCGACCGTGATACCCAGGCGCCGGCCGTGGCGCAGCGGCGAAGAAGCCTCGGCCGGACTGTCGGCGAGCAGGCTGCGGCCCGCCTCGGCTTCGGCCAGCGCCAGCGCCTGGGTATCCAGCTCCCCGCGTGCGGCCCGCGCCCGGGCATCGGCCAGGCGTTCTCGATAAAGCGTCCGATTGAGCTCCGCCCGCTGGTCCGCCATGACGCGTCCACCGCGCAGCAGCGGCACCAGCAGGATCAGCACCGCCAGGATCAGCAGCAGTCCCGCCAGCCCCCAGAAGGTCAGCATCTTGGCTCCTCCTCCTCGGCCTGCAGCGCGGCCAGTCCCTGGCGTTCGGCGTCGCTCAGCGTCTGCTCCGGGCGGCGCCGCCGCGTCAGGACCAGCAGCAGCCCGGCGCCGCCCAGCAGACCCAGGCCCGGCAGCAGCCAGAGCAGCAGGGTGCGACCCTCGAAGGGCGGCCGATAGCGGATGAATTCGCCGTAGCGCTGCTCCAGGTGGGCGATGATCTCGTCATCGCCCTGGCCGGCCGCCATCAGGCGCTGGATCTCGCGGCGCAGATCGCCGGCGATGGGCGCATTGGAATCGGCCAGGTCCTGGTTCTGGCACTTGGGGCAGCGCAATTCGCGGGTCAGCGCCTGGAAGCGCGCGCGTTCGGCGTCGTCGTGAAAGCCATAGGGGTCGATGGCCGCCTGAATCAGGGTCGACCAGACCAGCAACAGCAGCAGCCAGCCGACCCTCATGGCGTCGCCACCAGGGCCCGGTAGCGCGGCCCGAGGTCGGTGTCCCAGACGCGTTGATCGATCACCCCGACATGGCGATAGCGCACCACGCCGCGGGCATCGATGAGAAAGGTCTCCGGCGCGCCATAGACACCCAGGTCCAGTCCCAGCCGGCCTTCGTCGTCACGGATATCGAGCTGGTAGGGATCGTGGAACTCCGCCAGCCAGCGGCGGGCGCTGGCGTTGTCATCCTTGTAGTTGATGCCGTGGATCACCACGCCCTCGGCCTTGAGTCGAGTGAGCACCGGGTGCTCTTCCCGGCAGGCCACGCACCAGGTGCCCCAGACATTGACCAGCGCCGGGCGGCCGAGCAGATCCTCCCGGGTGAACAGTCGTTCGTCCTGTACGCCCGGCAGCGAAAAGGCCGGAAACGGCTGGCCGACCAGCGCCGACGGCAGGGCCTGGGGATCGCGATAGAGTCCGCGAAAGAGCAAGCCGGCCAGCACCAGGAAGGCCAGCAGTGGCAGGCAGAGCAACAGGCGACGGCGCATCAGGCGGACTCCGCGGCAGCGGCAGGGGAAGAGGATCGCCGGCGGCGATAGCGCGGATCGGCCAGGGCCAGCAGGCCACCCAGGGCGGTGAGCAGGCCACCGAGCCAGATCAGCCGGACGAAGGGTTTGATCTGCAGGCGCACGGCCCAGGCGCCCTGCCCCAGCGGCTCGCCGAGGGCCACATAGAGATCGCGGCTCAGGCCGGCGTCGATGGCGGCTTCGGTCATCACCGCGCCGCTGGCCAGGTAGCGGCGTTTTTCCGGGGTCAGCAGGGCGACCACCCGCCCCTCGCGCTCGACCTGCAGCAGGGCGCGTTCGGCGGTGAAATTGGGCCCCTCGTAATGCTGGGTGCCGGCGAAGCCGAAGCGATAGCCCTGGAGTTCGACGTGCTCGCCCGGCACCAGGCGCAGATCGCGTTGCACATCCAGCTGACTGGCCAGCACCACGCCCAGGGCCAGCATCGCCAGCCCCAGGTGGGCCAGGTGCATGCCCCAGTAGCTGCGTGGCTGACCGCGCAGGCCGCGGCGCCAGCCCAGCGCCGCCACCTTGCCCAGCACATCGCGCAGCGCGGTCAGCAGGATCCAGGCCGCCAGCGCCAGCACCGCCAGGATCGCCGCCCTGGGCTGGTCCAGCCACCAGCCGGCCAGCCCCGCCAGGACGGCGCAAGCCAGCAGGACGGGCGCCAGCAGGCGCACCAGCCAGCGCCCCGGGCTGCTTTTCCAGCGCACCAGCACTCCGACGCCCAGGGCCAGCATCAGCAGCGCCATCAAAGGCACGAACAGCAGGTTGAAATACGGCGGCCCCACCGACAGCTTGGCCCCGGTCAGGCTGTCGATGATCAAGGGATAGAGAGTACCGAGCAGGACCGTGGCGGCGGCGGTCACCAGGATCAGGTTGTTGACCAGCAGCAGCGCCTCGCGGGAGGCCAGGCTGAAGGCCGCCGAGCCGCCGAGCGCCGGCGCACGCCAGGCGAACAGCGCCAGCGAACCGCCAACCACCAGCAGCAGGAAGGTCAGGATGAAGACGCCGCGGGTGGAATCGCTGGCGAAGGCGTGCACCGAGGTCAGCACCCCCGAGCGCACCAGAAAGGTCCCCAGCAGGCTGAGCGAAAAGGCGGCGATGGCCAGCAGCACCGTCCAGCCCTTGAACAGGCCGCGCTTCTCGGTCACCGCCAGGGAATGCAGGAGCGCCGTGCCCACCAGCCAGGGCATGAAGGAGGCGTTTTCCACCGGATCCCAGAACCACCAGCCGCCCCAGCCCAGTTCGTAGTAGGCCCACCAGGAGCCCAGCACGATGCCGCAGCCGAGAAAGGCCCAGGCGAGCAGCGTCCAGGGTCGTGCCCAGCGCGCCCAGGCGGCGTCCAAGCGCCCTTCCAGCAAAGCCGCCAGGGCGAAGGCGAAGGCCACCGAGAAGCCGACATAACCCATGTAGAGCATGGGCGGATGCAGGATGAGCCCCGGGTCCTGCAGCAGCGGATTGAGGTCGTTGCCCTCCCGCGGAAATTGCGGCAGCAGGCGCGCGAAGGGATTGGAGGTGGCCACCAGGAAGGTCAGGAATCCCGTGGCCACCAGCCCGAGGATGCCCAGCACCCGCGCCAGCAGGGCCTGGGGCAACTGACGCGAGCAGGCGGCCACCGCCAGACTCCAGCCCGCCAGCGTCAGCGCCCACAGCAGCAGTGAGCCCTCGTGGGCACCCCAGGTGGCACTGACCTTGTAGTACCAGGGTAGGCGACTATTGGAATTAGCCGCCACATAGGCCACCGAGAAATCGTCCTGGAGAAAGGCCCAGGTCAGGGCGGCGAAGGCCAGTGCCAGGAACAGCCACTGGCCGAGGGCGGCCGGGCGCGCCAGGCGCATCCAGTCGGCCTGACCGCGCCAGGCGCCCAGCAGTGGCAGGGTGCCCTGCACCAGGGCCATGACGAGCGCCAGCAGCAGGCAGAGTTGCCCGAATTCCGGGATCATGGCGTCGGCCTCGCGCCGTCCAGCGGTCGCCCGGCCTGGCGCAACGCCTGGCTCACCTCGGGCGGCATGTATTTCTCGTCGTGCTTGGCGAGGATCTGATCGGCGACCAGACGCCCCTGGTCGTCGAGTCGGCCCAGGGCCACCACGCCCTGCCCCTCGCGGAACAGATCCGGCAGGATGCCGGCATAGTTCACCCGCACCTCCTGCTGGAAGTCGGTGATGACGAAGCTCACCGCCAGGGAATCCGCGGCGCGCACCAGGCTGCCCTTCTCCACCATGCCGCCGGCCCGGATGCGGGTGGCGGGCGGCGCCTCGCCCCGGGCGATCTGGCTCGGGGTATAGAAGAGGTTGATGTTCTGCTGCAGGGCGCTGAGGGCCAGCGCCGCCGCGCCCCCTACGCCCAGCAACAGCAGCAGGATCCACAGCAGCCGACGACGGCGGACCGGATTCATGGCTGCCGCTCCCGCCGCCAGCGCTGGCGCAACGCTCGCTGCAGCCTGCGACGCGCCTGCCAGCCGTGCAGCAGCAGACCGCCGAGGATGACCAGGGTCAGGCCGAAGGCCGGCCAGACATAGAGGCCGTGGCGGCCCATGCCCAGGGCCTGCGCCCATTCCACTCCGCTCACGCGCCCTCCTCCCCCAGCTCCAGGCGTACCCAGCGACTGCGCCACTCGCGCCTGAGCACCTCCAGGCGCATCCGCTGCAGCAGGACGCCCGCGAAGAACAGATAGAACGCCAGCACCATCACCAACAGTGGCAGCCACATGGCGGCGGGCATCGGTGGCCGCGCCATCAGGCTGAAGGTGGCCGGCTGGTGCAGGGTGCTCCACCACTCCACCGAATACTTGATGATCGGCAGATTGACCGAGCCCACCAGGGCCAGGATGGCGCAGGCACGAGCGGCGCTCTCGCGATGCTCGATGGCCTGCCCCAGGGCGATCACGCCCAGATAGAGAAACAGCAGCACCAGCATCGAGGTGAGCCGGGCGTCCCAGATCCACCAGGTGCCCCAGGTGGGAATGCCCCACAGCGACCCCGTAGCCAGGGCGATCGCCGTCATCCAGGCGCCGATCGGCGCGGCCGCACGCAGGGCCACGTCGGCCAGCTTGAGGCGCCAGACCAGGCCGATGGCTCCGGCGACCGCCAGCAGCAGATAGCAGGACTGCGCCAGCAAGGCCGCCGGCACATGCACATAGATGATGCGAAAGCTGTCGCCCTGCTGGTACTCCGGTGGCGCCAGGAACAGTCCCCAGACCAGACCCACGGCCAGCAGCAGCCCGGCCAGCGCCAGGCAGGGCCCCTGCAGGCGGCCGGCCAGGCGATAGAAGATGGCGGGAGAGCCCAGGCGGTGCAGCCAGGTCCAGTTCATGTCGTCCTCGTCATTGGGCCACGCCGATGCGCAGGCCGGCGGCGACCGCCAGGGGCGCCAGGGTCAGGGCCAGCAGGGTCAGGCAACCCAGCCAGAGCAGCAACCCCGTCACCGGCAGGCCAAGACGCGCCGCGTCCAGGGTACTGGCGCCCAGGATCAGCACCGGGATCTGCAGCGGCAGGTTGAGCAGCGCCAGCAGCAGGCCGCCACGGGCCAGGCCCACGGTCAGCGCCGCGCCGATGGCACCGATCAGGGTCAGGGCCAGACTGCCCAGGGTCAGGGCCGCCAGGGTCGCCGGCAGGGTCGCGGCGGGCAACCCCAGCATCAGCGCCAGCAGCGGCGTCAGGGCCACCAGGCCGAGGCCGGCGAAGCACCAGTGCACCAGCAGCTTGAGCAGCACCAGCAGCGGCAAGGGCTGGGGTGCCAGCAGCCAGAGCTCCAGCGAGCCATCCTGCCAGTCGCTGCGAAACAGGGCTTCCTGGCCAAGCAGCAAGGCCAGCAACAGCGCTATCCACAGGAGGCCTGGTGCCAGGGCGGCCAGCTGCTGGCTGTCGGGACCCAGCGCCAGGGGAAAGAGGGTCACCACCAGGGCATGGAAGGCCAGGGGCGTGAGCCACAGCGCCGGACGGCGACAGGCCAGGCGCCCTTCGCGCCTGAGGAAGGCCAACCAGGCGCCGCTCATCGGCCACCGTCCAGCCAGAGCAGCCGATGCCCTTCGGGGACGACCTCCAGTTCGCGGTGACTGGTCAGCACCAGGGCGCCGCCTGCCGCGCAATGGGCGCGCAGGCGCTCTTCCAGCTGCGTGCAGGTGCTGGCGTCGAGGGCGGTGAAGGGTTCGTCCAGCAGCCAGAGCCGCGGCGGTTCGGGCAACTGGAGCCGGGCCAGGGCAACGCGCCGACGCTGACCAGCCGACAACTGCCCACAGGGCTCGTCCGCCCAGTCGGCCAGCCCTACCGCCGCCAGGGCGACTCGGCAGGCCTCACTCGTGGTCGGGCGCCACAGATTGGCCAGGCCATGAAGATTTTCCACCGCCGTCAGCCCCTCGGCGATGCCGGGCGCATGGCCCAGCCAGAGCAATTCGGCCGCGGCGGGCCGGCGCACCTTACCCGCATCCGCCGGCAGCAGTCCCGCCAGGATGCGCAGCAGGCTGGTCTTGCCACTGCCGTTGACGCCCCCGATCCGCAGCGACTCGCCCGCCGCCACGCTCAGACTCAGGTCGTCGAACAGCAGGCGACCGCCCCGTTCGCAACGGAGCGCGACGGCGTCGAGCAGGGGCTGATTCAAGACAGGGGATCTCACGGCACTAAAGTCGGTCGAGCGCTGGCCGTTAACCCGGCACACGCCCTTGAAGGCGCGCCATTATACACAGGCGATTCCACCGGACCTGCCCGATGACTTCCATCTCCGCGATCCAACCCAGCGTCGGCGTCACGCCCGCCCTGCCCGTCCGGGCCGCGGCGGCGCAGGCGTCGGACGCGGGTGCGCAGATCCTGCAGGCCCTGCAATCCCTCGACGACCTGATCCCGCCCGGCAGCACCGCGACCGCCGAGGTACTTGCCACCCGTCCGGCCGGCCAGAGCTTCCAGTTCCTGCTGCAACTGCAGCTGGCCGAGGGCGGCAGCGTCCTCCTCACCACCCAGAGTCCGACCAACAACCTGCCGGTGGGCAGCCAGTTGCTGGTGAGCACCCTCGGCTCCCCCCAGCTGGCGGTGCTGCTGCAGAGCCTGGAGGGCGACGCACCACCGCCGCCGCTGCAGCAGCTGGATCTGCGCCAGCTACCGGTGGGCACGACCCTGCAATTGCGGGTGCTGAGCAGCCTGCTGCAACAGCCGCCCGGCGCGACGCCCACCTACGAGGTGATCGCCAAGGCCCTGAGCTCCAGTCTCGAAGGTCGCCAGCTCAAGCTGGAATCGCCCCGCCCGGTCCCGGTGGGCAGTCTGCTGACCGTGGTGATCAAGGACAGCCAGGAGGTCACAGTGCTGCCCATGGCGCAGCGCCTCGACCAGCTCGACATCGATCGCCAACTGCAGGGCCAGGGACAGCGCCAGCTGTCGATGAATGCCCTGCTGCAATGGCTGGAGGACGTTCCCGAGGCAGAGCTGCCGCCGTCGGTGGGCGCGGCGCTCAAGTCCCTGCTGGCCAATCTGGAAACCACCGAGGCCCTGGGCACGCCCCAGGGCTGGGCCCGCGCCCTGGCGCGCAGTGGCCTGCAACTGGAGCAGCAATTGCTGGATCGCGGCGGTCCCGATCTCCAGGAAGACTTCAAGGCCAACCTGCTGCGCCTGGTGGATCGCCTGCTGGCCAGCGTGCCGGGCGAGGCCCTGCGCAATCCCCAGGTCGCGATCCAGACCGCCCAGCAGAATCTGCCCGATGCCCTGCGCCGGGCCCTGGGTGATGCCGCCACCGCCAGTCGCCAACCCACCGCCCTGGACTTTCCCCTGGGCGAACGCGATGGTCGCGGCCTCGGTGCCGCCAACGCCGAGCTCGACGAATTGCTGCAACTGGCCACCGGCGTCATCGCCCGCCTGCAGACCCACCAGCTGGCCAGCCTGGCCCAGACCCAGGTCCTGCCCGATGGCTACTACCTCTCCACCTGGCAGACCGAGATTCCCTGGCGCGATGGCGAGCGCCTCGGTGCGGTGCAGGTGCGCTTCCAGGAAGAACGACCGCCGCCGGATAGCCACGGTGAAGCCCGCGACAGCCTGTGGAAGGTGGAACTGGCCTTCGACCTGGCGCCGCTGGGGCCGCTGCAGGTGCGGGCGCAACTGGCCAGCGGCCGGCTGTCGAGCGAATTCTGGGCGGAAAAAGGCGCCACCGCGACGCTGATCGATACCGAATTGCCCCATCTGCGCGAACGCCTGCTGGCGGCCGGCTTCGTGGTCGGCGACCTCAGCAGCCGCCAGGGCCGTCCCGCACGCCATCCGCGCACCACCCTCGAACAACGCTGGATCGACGACACCGCATGAGTACAACCGCCGCCCGCCAGGCCATCGCGCTGTCCTATGACGGCAGCAGCGCCCCCATCCTCTCCGCCAAGGGCGATGCCGAACTGGCCGAACTCATCCTGGCCACGGCCCGGGAGCACGAGGTGCCCATCTACGAAAACGCCGACCTGGTGCGCATCCTGGCGCGCCTGGAACTGGGCGCGGAAATCCCCGAGGCGCTCTATCGCACCCTGGCCGAGATCATCGCCTTCGCCTGGCACCTCAAGGGCAAGTGCCCGGCGCACCTGGCCGACCAGCCGGATCTGTCGCCCGGGTGGGAGCGGATGCCGTAGGAATCGGTCCTCACGGTCATGGCGGTCCGCCGATGCGGCCGGGGCCAGTAGGAGCGACCCATGGCCGCGATCTGCCGTGTAGCCTGCATAACGGCGCCGTCTTATCCACCCCTCGAGGCGGCCTGCCCGTGGGAAACGCCATGCGGTTTTCCACGCTAGGGCTGATCGCGATCTTGCCACGGGTGATGGAGATGAACGCCTGCTTGGACAGCCCCCTCTCCCTCCGGGAGAGGGTTGGGGTGAGGGTGCCCCCGGCAGTCACTCCCAGCGAAAAACGCTGCGCGGTTTTCCACGCGACGACACTAGGAATCGTTTTATCGCGGCCATGGGCCGCTCCTACGGCGAATGATGCGCTTGCAAGAGCGCCCACATCGGCGGACCGCCATGACCGCGATCAAGCAATCCAGCCAGCGGAATCGCCCTACCTCCGCCGCAACGAATGCCCGACGGCGCCCTTCTCGACTACCTTGGCGGCGTCCCAGAGTGCATCCATCTCTTCCAGGCTGGCCTCCTGGGGCGTTCTGCCCTGAGCGTTCAGGCCTTCCTCGATATAGCGAAAGCGCCGCTCGAACTTGGCATTGGCCTGGCGCAGGGCGTCCTCGGCGTCGACCTGCAGGTGCCTCGCCAGATTGACCATCACGAACAGCAGGTCGCCGACCTCTTCCGCCACCTGGGCAGCCTGGCCGTTGGCCATGGCCTCGCGCACCTCGTCCAGTTCCTCCTGGATTTTGGCCACCACCGGCATGGCGTCGGCCCAGTCGAAGCCGACATTGGCCGCACGCTTCTGCAGCTTGGCCGCGCGACTCAGGGCCGGCAGCGCGGCCGGCACGTCATCCAGCAGCGAGAGCTGCTCCGGCGCCGCGGCCTTTTCCGCGCGCTCCTCGGCCTTGATCTCTTCCCAGCGGCGCTTGATGGTCGCCTCGTCCAGTCGCGGCAGGTCGAGCGGGCCATGCAGGTCGCCGTCGGGAAAGACATGGGGATGGCGCCGCACCAGCTTGCGGGTAATGCCATCCACCACCTGGGCGAAGTCGAAATGGCCATCCTCGCGACCCAGCTGGCTGTAGTAGACGACCTGGAACAGCAGATCGCCCAGCTCGTCGCGCACCTGGGGGAAATCCCGCCGGGCGATGGCGTCGGCGACCTCGTAGGCCTCTTCCAGGGTGTGGGGCACGATGCTGGCGTAGTCCTGGCGCAGATCCCAGGGGCAGCCGTGTTGCGGATCGCGCAACCGGGCCATGAGGTGCAGCAGATCGTCGAGCTGGTACATGGATGAATCCTGTCACTGGAAAAAGAACGAGGCGCCAGGAGGCGCCTCGTGGGGTCGTCGTCACATCTCTCAGACAGCGCGATTGCGCCGGGCTTCGATGATGTTGGGCAGCTGGGAGATGCGCCCGAGCAGGCGGCCGAGGGCGTCCAGGCCGGGGATCTCGATGGTCAGCAGCATGTTGGCGGTGTTTTCCTCGCGATTGGAGCGGGTATTCACCGCCAGCACGTTGATCCGCTCGTTGAGCAGGATCTGCGAGACATCGCGCAGCAGACCGGAGCGGTCGAAGGCCTTGATCACGATGTCGACCGGATAGGTCTGCACCGGCACCGGGCCCCAGCTCACCTGGATGGTCCGCTCCGGCTCGCGACTGGCCAGCTGCAGGGCGTTGGCGCAATCCTGCCGGTGGATGGTCACGCCACGGCCGAGGGTGATGTAGCCGACGATGGCATCGCCCGGCACCGGCTGGCAGCAGCCGGCGATCTGGGTGAGCAGGTTGCCCACGCCCTGGATCTGCACATCGCCACGCTTGCCCGGCTTGTTGGTGGGCTTGCGCGGCAAGTGATCGAGGGTATCCAGGCCCTTGTCCGGCTCCACCAGCTGCTGGGCGGCGTGCATCACCTGGGCCAGGCGCAGATCGCCGGCGCCCAGGGCCGCGAGCATGTCCTCGGAGCCCTTGTAGTTGACCTTCTCGGCCAGGGTGTTGAAGTCCACCGGCGGCAGTGCCAGGCGCGACAGCTCGCGCTCGACCATGGCCTTGCCGGCCGCCACGTTCTGGTCGCGCGCCTGGAACTTGAACCAGTGGACGATCTTGGCCCGAGCCCGCGAGGTGTTGACGTAGCCGAGGTTGGGGTTGAGCCAGTCGCGGCTGGGCGAGCCCTGCTTGCCGGTGATGATCTCCACCTGCTCGCCGGTCTGCAGCTGGTAGTTCAGCGGCACGATGCGGCCGTTGATCTTGGCCCCGCGGCAGTTGTGGCCGATCTCGGTGTGGACCCGATAGGCGAAGTCCAGCGGCGTCGCGCCCTTGGGCAGGTCGATGGCGTGGCCGTCGGGGGTGAAGACGTAGACCCGGTCCGGCTCGATATCGACCCGCAGCTGATCGGCCAGGCCGCCGATGTCGCCCAGCTCCTCGTGCCATTCCAGCACCTGGCGCAGCCAGGAAATCTTTTCTTCGTAGTGATTGGAGGCCGACTTGACGTCGGTCCCCTTGTAGCGCCAGTGGGCGCAGACCCCCAGCTCGGCCTCTTCGTGCATGGCGTGGGTGCGGATCTGCACCTCCAGCACCTTGCCCTCCGGACCGATCACCGCCGTGTGCAGGGAACGGTAGCCGTTCTCCTTGGGATTGGCGATATAGTCGTCGAACTCGCGGGCAATATGCCGCCACAGGGTATGCACGATACCCAGCGCGGTATAGCAGTCACGCACCTCGGGCACCAGCACCCGCACGGCGCGCACGTCGTAGATCTGGCTGAATTCCAGGCCCTTGCGCTGCATCTTCCGCCAGATGGAATAGATGTGCTTGGCGCGCCCGCTGAGGTCGGACTTGATGCCGGTGGCGGTGAGCTCGTCACGCAGTTGCTGCATGACGTCGGCGATGTACTGCTCGCGATCCAGCCGCCGTTCATGCAGCAGGGTCGCGATCTGCTTGTACTGCTGGGGCTCCAGGTAGCGAAAGGACAGATCCTCCAGCTCCCACTTGATATGGCCGATGCCCAGCCGGTGGGCCAGGGGCGCGTAGATGTCGGCGACCTCGCGGGCCACCCGGTTGCGGCGTTCCTCGGTGGCGTTCTTGACCGCGCGGATGGCGCAGGTGCGCTCGGCCAGCTTGATCAGGGCCACCCGCACGTCGTCGACCATGGCCACCAGCATGCGGCGCAGGTTGTCGACCTGGGTCTGGCTGCCCAGCACCATGGACTTGCGCGGGTTGAGACTCTCGCTGATCGCCGCCATGCGCAGCACGCCTTCGATCAGCTTGGCCACCACCGGCCCGAAATGCTCCGCCGCCGACTCCAGGGTCGCCTTGCCCTCGCGCACCGCCCGGTAGACGATGGCGGCGATCAGGCTGTCCTGATCCAGCTTGAGGTCGGCCAGGATCTCCGCCATCTGCAGGCCGGTATGGAAACTGGAGGTCCCCTCCGCCCAGGTGTGCTCGACCTGACCGGAATTCTCTTCCGCCGTGCGGGCGAAGCCGCAGGCGTCCAGCAAGGCCTCGCGATCGAGATTCGGATCCACGCTCTGGATATGATCCAGCCAGGCGTGGAGGTTGATGCTGCCATCGACGTTGACTGGCTGATGCGCTCTGACCTGTACCATCTACCCCTTCCTCACGGCGTAGCCTTCTCGCCGGATTGGCTCGCATCGGTTGGCGAGCCGTCGTTACCCGGGCATCCTGCCCGCTTCGAACAGCACCATGGCTTCCACATGGGCGGTCTGCGGGAACATGTCGAGAATGCCCGCTCTTGTCATGCGATAGCCCTGTCGGACCAGCTCCCCGGCATCCCGTACCAGGGTGGCCGGATTGCAGGAGACGTAGACCAGCCGCCCGATACCCAGGCCGCTGAGCTGCCGGACCACTTCCAGCGCACCGTCGCGCGGCGGATCCAGCAGAGCCAGCGAATGGCTGCCCAGATCGGCGGGTAGCGGGTTCGACAGATCCACCTGTAGAAAGTGCGCGTTGCCGATGCCGTTGTCACGCGCATTTTGTATTGCCCGGGATGTCATCGCCGCGACCCCTTCGATACCGGTGACGGCCGCCGCCTGCCGCGCCAGCGGCAAGGCGAAATTGCCCAGTCCGGAAAACAGATCGAGCACCCGGTCGTCCGCCGTCGGCGCCAGCCAGTCCAGTGCCTGGGCGACCATGGCCTCGTTGATGGCGGCATTGACCTGGACGAAGTCGCCCGGCTGGTAGGCCAGGGTCAGGTCCCAGAACGGCAGCCGGAAGCCCAGCCTGGCGTCGGCCTGATCCGGCTGCGGCTCGCCCTTGCCCTGCCACCAGAGCTGGACGCCGGCCGCCGCGCAGAAGTCGCGCAGGCGCGCCTGGTCGCCCGGCAGCAGCGCCCGGGTATGGCGCACCAGCATGGCCGTTGCCGTGCCCTGGAAGAGTTCCACATGACCGATCGCCTGGGGCTGTTCCAGCCCGCTCAGCAGGTCGGGCAGCGCGCGCAGCAATGGCTGCAGCTCCGGCACCAGCACCAGGCAGTCGTCGGGGGTGACGATGTCCTGGCTGGCCTCGGCGCGAAAGCCCACTTCCAGGCGGCGCTGGCGTTCGTCCCAGCGCACCGCGATGCGGGCACGGCGGCGATAGCCGAATTCGGGACCGACCATGGGCGCGGCCCAGGCCAGCGGCTGCACCCCGGCCAGACGGCGGAATTGCTCGGCCAGGGCTTCCTGCTTGAGGGTCAGCTGATCGGCATGGGGCAGGTGCTGCAGGGTGCAGCCGCCGCAGCGGTCGGCCACGCTGCAGGGCGGTGTACGCCGCAACGGACTGGCCTCCAGCACCCGGAGGGTACGGGCCTCGACCACCTGACTGCGGGCGCCGAGCACCCGCGCCTCGACCTGCTCGCCCGGCAGGGCGCCGACGACGAACCAGGTCCGTCCGCCTTCCCGCGCGATGCCGCGCCCGTCATGGGACAGGCGCTCGATGCCCAGCAGCTGCCGCTTGCCGGTCGGCACCCCGGTCGCCCGGGCGCCACCGGCCGGTTGAAAGCGCAGCCCGCCGCCGCCCCGCTTAGCGCGCGTCATAGACGCCGGTCGACAGGTAGCGATCGCCTCGGTCACAGATGATCGCGACGATCACCGCATTGTCCACTTCCCGGGCGATGCGCAGGGCGCCCGCCACCGAACCGCCGGACGACACGCCGCAGAAGATGCCTTCTTCCCGCGCCAGGCGGCGCATGGTGTCCTCGGCTTCCTGCTGCCCCATGTCGATGATGCGATCCACGCGGCTGGCCTCGTAGATCTTCGGCAGATAGGCCTCCGGCCAGCGGCGGATGCCGGGGATGGCCGCGCCCTCCTCCGGCTGCAGACCGACGATCTGCACCTTGGGATTCTGCTCCTTGAGGTAGCGCGAGGTGCCCATGATGGTGCCGGTGGTGCCCATGGAGCTGACGAAATGGGTGATGCTGCCGTGGGTCTGGCGCCAGATTTCCGGCCCGGTCCCCAGGTAGTGGGCCACCGGATTGTCGCCATTGCCGAACTGGTCGAGCACCTTGCCGCGGCCTTCGGCCTGCATGCGCGTGGCCAGATCCCGCGCGCTCTCCATGCCGTCTTCCTTGCTCACCAGGATCAGCTCGGCGCCATAGGCAGTCATGGCCGCCTTGCGCTCGGCGCTGGAGTTGTCGGGCATGATCAGGATCATGCGGTAGCCCATGATGGCAGCGGCCATCGCCAGGGCGATCCCGGTATTGCCGGAGGTGGCCTCGATGAGGGTATCGCCGGGCTGGATGTCGCCACGGGCCTCGGCCTGGCGGATCATCGACAGCGCCGGGCGGTCCTTGACCGAACCCGCCGGGTTGTTGCCTTCCAGCTTGAGCAGCACGGTACTGCGGGTGTCGCCGGCCAGGCGCTGCAGGCGCACCAGCGGCGTGTTACCGATGCAATCGGCGATGGTGGGATAGTGCAGACTCATGAATCAGCTCGTTCCGCCAGGGGTGAAAGCCTTCCATGATACTCCCAAAGCCTCGCCGACCCTACCCATCCGGCGCCTGGCTAGGGCCGGCGCGTGGCGGCGCCGTCGCTGGCCACCTCCAGAGCGGCGGGCAGGCTCAGCGACAGAATGCCCTCCGGCCCCAGGTTGGGCTGCACCTGGGGAGTCACCTGCATCCCCGGCAGCCCGCCCAGGCGTTCGGCCAGCCGCCTGGCGGCATCGGGCGCGACCTTGCGGGTCAGGTCCTCGGTACCGGAATACAGCCAGAGCTGCACCGGCCGGGCGCCACCCACGCCCTGGAATTCCTCGGCCCGCTTGAGGATGTAGCCCTGCTGCCAGCCATAGGCGACATCGCTCGCCACGTAGCGCTGGAAGGCCTGCGGCTGCCGATAGAGGGTGTCGAGCACGAACAGCCCGCCGTAGCCATGGCCCCAGAGGGTCTGGCGATTGGGGTCCACCGGCACGCTCTGGGTCAGCAGCGGCTTGATGCGCTGCTCGATCAGGTCGAGAAAGGCCCGCGAGCCTCCCGCCGGCCAGTCCTTGCGCACGTCGTCGCGCGTGCGGCCATTGCCCACCGCCGGGGTGTAGTCGTAGGTGCGCTCCTGCATGGCGTCCGCGGCATCGGCGTAACCGATGGCCACCAGCACCGGCGCACTCTTCAGTTTATGGGGGGACAGCCAGACATCCTGGAGTTGCGCCAGGGCGGCATCGCCGTCGAGCAGGAACAGCGCGGGATACCCCATCATCGGCGCCGGCTGTTTGGGAATGCCGATATAGACCCGATAGCGGCGCTTGCCATCCGCCGAGTCGAGCAGGTGCGTCTCGAAGCTGTAGTACATCGAGCCCCGCTCCACCAGGGTGGTCTTCTTCGGCTCCTGGGCCTGGCTCGACGCCATCCAGCCGGTCCCCAGCAACAGGGCGCCCGCCAGCATCAGACTGCAACTCTTCTTCAAAGGATCTCCTCGAACGCGACCGCACCGGAACGACCGGCAGTCCCTACCAGACCGCCGATGGGGTCAATGGTTGTGCACCCCGGCCAGGGACCGTGGCAGCCTTCGCGGATTTTCGCGAATCGGCGCGCCAGGGGGTGCGACCCCTTTCGCAAAGACTCTCTTTACATTTGGTAAAGGGGTTAGACTCGCCAATTTCCTCGGGGGACGCGCAGTGCTGGACGAATTGGGACTCAAGGGGCGCATCCTGCTGTTGAGCGTCCTCCCGACCTGCTGCATGGCGGCCCTGCTGGGGGTCTACTTCAGCTGGGTGCAGCTGTCCGACATGCGCAGCCAGCTCATCGAGCATGGCCAACTGGTGGCCCAGCAGATGGCCCCGCTCATCGCCCCGGCGATGCGCACCGGCGACAACGACCAGCTCAACCGGATCGCCCAGCGCGCCCTCGACCAGGCCGATGTCCGGGCCATCAGCTTCCTGGATGCCGACGGCAACCTCCTCGCCCACGCCGGTCCCTCGATGACCGTGGAGCTTACCGGGCGCGACTACCAGACCATCAGCATGAGATCCGGGCTGGACATCACCCACTTCAACCTGCCGGTGCAGACCCATGACCTGCGCCTGACCCGCAGCGACGGCAGTCCGGCCACGCCCCAGACCCTGGGCTGGATCCAGCTCGAACTCTCCCACCACGCCACCCTGCTGCGCGGCTATCGCAACCTGGTGGCCGGCCTTCTGCTGATCCTGCTCGGCCTGGCCTTCACCGCCTTCATCGCGGTGCGCATGGGCCGCCGCATCAACCGCCCCCTGCAGGTGATCGCCCATGGCGTCAGCCAGTTGCAGGAGGGGCGCCTGGAGACGCGCCTGCCGACCCAGCTCGGCAGCCCCGAATTCGACGAACTGGCGACCGGTATCAACCGCATGGCCGAAGCCATGGAGAACGCCCAGTTCGAGATGCAGAACAACATCGACCAGGCCACCGAGGACGTGCGCCAGAATCTGGAGACCATCGAGATCCAGAACATCGAACTGGATTTGGCGCGCAAGGCGGCGCTGGAAGCCAGTCGCATCAAGTCGGAATTCCTGGCCAACATGAGCCACGAGATCCGCACCCCGCTCAACGGCATCATCGGCTTCACCAACCTGATGCAAAAAAGCGAGCTGACCCCGCGCCAGCAGGATTACCTGAGCACCATCCAGAATTCCGCCGAGAGCCTCCTGGGCATCATCAACGAGATCCTCGACTTCTCGAAGATCGAGGCTGGCAAGCTGGTGCTGGAGAATCTGCCGTTCAACCTGCGTGACATGATCCAGGACACCCTGACCATCCTGGCGCCCTCGGCCCATGAAAAGCACCTGGAGCTGGTCTGCCTGGTCTACCGCGACACCCCGACCCACCTGGTCGGCGATCCGCAGCGTCTGCGCCAGGTGCTCACCAACCTGGTGAGCAATGCCATCAAGTTTACCCATTCCGGCACCATCGCCGTGCGCGCCATGGTCGAGGAAGAGACCGACGACCACGCCCAGCTGCGCATTAGCGTCCAGGACACCGGAGTCGGCCTCACCGACGAAGACCGGCAGATGCTGTTCCAGGCCTTCTCCCAGGCCGACAATTCCCTGACTCGCCAGGCTGGCGGCACCGGGCTCGGCCTGGTCATCTCCAAGCGCCTCATCGAGCAGATGGGGGGCGAGATCGGCCTGGAGAGCATTCCCGGCGAGGGCTCGGAATTCTGGATCACCCTCAATCTGCCCAAGGCCCATGGCAGCGTCGAGAGCCACAAGCGCATCGCCCTGGCCGGTCGTCGCGTCGGCCTGGTGGAGCCCCACCCCCTCACCCGCCAGGCACTGCAGCACCAGCTGGAGGAATGCGGCCTGAGCGTGGAGCCGTTCGAGACCCTGGAGCAGCTCAGCGAAGCGGTCGCCCACCCAGCCTCCGGCAAGCTGCCGGTCAGCCTGGCGGTGCTCGGTGTCAGTGCCCGCAGCATCCCGCCGGATCTGCTCACCGAGCGCATCTGGGAACTGGGTCGCCAGGACTGCAATACCCTGGTCTATTGCCCCACCACCGACCAGGCGGTGTTCCACGCCTCCCTGCCCGATGTCCATTGCCAGCTGCACGCCAAGCCGGCCTGCAGCCGCAAGCTGGAGCAGGCGGTGGCCGAGCTGCTCAACCAGCGCCCGCAACGCAACGAGAGCGGCGGCCTGGGCATCACCGACCGCCCGCCGCGACTGCTCTGCGTGGACGACAATCCGGCCAACCTGCTGCTGGTGGAAACCCTGCTGACCGATCTCGGCGCCCAGGTCACCGCGGTGGAGAGCGGCTACGCGGCGGTGGAAGCCGTCCAGCAGGAGCGCTTCGATCTGGTGTTCATGGACGTGCAGATGCCCGGCATGGACGGCCGCCAGGCCACCGAGGCGATCCGCGACTGGGAAGCCAGCGAAGGGGGCACCCCGGTGCCCATCGTCGCCCTTACCGCCCACGCCATGGCCAACGAGAAGCGCGCCCTGCTGCAGAGCGGCATGGACGACTACCTCACCAAGCCCATCAGCGATCGGCAGCTGGCCCAGGTCATCCTCAAGTGGACCGGCCTGCGCCTGCTGCACAGCTCGGCGCCCGAGGTCACCAGCCTCAACAGCGGCGGCCAGGACATTTCCACGCTGGCGGTGATGGATGCCGACGAAGGCCTGCGCCTGGCCGCCAACAAGCCGGATCTGGCCAAGGATTTGCTGAGCATGCTGCTCGCCTCCCTGGCGGCGGACCGTCAGGCCATTCGCCAGGCCCGCGAAGACGGTGACCGCATCGCCCTCATCGAGCGCGTCCACCGCCTGCATGGCGCCACCCGCTACTGCGGCGTGCCCCAGCTGCGCGCCGCCTGCCAGCACAGCGAAACCCTGCTCAAGCAGGGCGCGCCGACCTCCAGCCCGGCGCTGGAAGAGCTGGACGCGGCCATCGTCAATCTGTCCACCCAGGCCAAGAGCCCGCTCTAGCGGGCTAGTCCTCGAACAGCCTGAGCTGTAGCGCCGCCTCGCGCAGATCGGTCAGGCGCACGCCCACCCCGAGTAGCCGTACCGGCCGATTGCCGCGCCGGTAAGCCTGCTCCAGCAGGCGCCGATAGCTGTCGAGGTCACGACCGGCGCCCTGCTGTTCCAGGGTGGTCTGGGTGAAGTCGTGGAACTTGACCTTGATAAAGGGTCGCTCCGGGCGATAACGATCGGCCAGGCGCGTCAGCCGCTCTTCGAGCTTGGCCAGCAACTCGGGCAATTCCTGCGCACAGGCGGCGGCATCGGGCAGGTCGCGGTCATAGGTGCGTTCCACACTGGCCGATTGCCGTTGGCTGTCCACCTTGACCTGGCGCTCGTCGATGCCATGGGCCAGCGACCAGAGGCGTTCGCCAAAGCTGCCGAATTCGCGCAGCAGATCGAAGCGCGACCAGGTCTGCAGGTCGCTGCAGAGGACGATGCCGCGGCGCTTGAGCTTGTCGGCGGTGACCTTGCCCACGCCATGCAGCTTGGCCACCGGCAAGGCGGCGACGAAGGCGTCCACCTCGTGCGGGGCGATGACGAACAACCCATTGGGCTTCTTCCAGTCGCTGGCGATCTTGGCGAGAAACTTGTTGGGCGCCACCCCGGCGGACACCGTGATGTTCAACTCCTGCCACACCCGCCTGCGGATATCACGGGCGATCAGGGTGGCGCTGCCGTTGAACAGCTCGCACTGGGTGACATCCAGGTAGGCTTCGTCGAGGGACAGCGGCTCGATCAGCTCGGTGTAGTCCTGGAAGATGCCGTGGATCTGCCGCGACACCTCCTTGTAGACCTCGAAGCGCGGCTTGACGAACACCAGATCGGGACAGAGCTTCTGCGCCTGGTGGGAAGACATGGCAGAGCGCACGCCGAAGGCCCGGGCTTCGTAGTTGCAGGTGGCGACGACCCCACGACGATCAGGGGTCCCGCCTACCGCCAGCGGCTTGCCGCCCAGGCGCGGATCATCGCGCATCTCGATGGACGCATAGAAGCAGTCACAGTCGATATGGACGATCTTGCGCTGGCGCTTGGATGGGAGCTGAACGGGAGAACTGTCCGGAGCCATGGAAGGAGATGCCGGGCCGGGCTTGGCAGCTGATTATCCGTACAGTAAGCCAAGACCGCCCGGATTTGTCCATGGCGGACGACGAATCGCCCGTTAACCGACGTCTTGCAGCAGGCGTTGCCGATGGACGACCTCTTCGCGCAGCTCATCGACCACCGCCTTGAGGTCATGGGCATGGTGCAGCTGATCGTAATAGAGGTGGCGCTCGGCGATCACGCCATCGGGCGTGGTGATCATCAACCGCGCGAAATGCTCGCTGCGCTCGAAGAACTCGATGCGACCCAGGCCCTGGAGATGTTGGAGCAAGGTTTCCAGCAGCAGATTCATGGCGGCCCCTTGGACTTTCCTGGTCAAACGGTTCGGTCGCGCTGCCCATCGTCGAAAGGTGCACCCTCGTCGCTGGCGATGACGGTCCGATCTTCTATATGGCCGGAGCGAACATGGCGGGACGGGGTTTCCAGCAATTCCTGCGCCGCGGCGCGGAGCGTCTGCATGTCGTCGACGAGCAATTCGACTTTCTCCACGACCTGAAGTGCCATCTCCGACGCACCTTTGGCACTGCTGCCGGTAAGCGCCAGGGAAAGATTGCACAACTGGGCGACCAGTGTCGCTATATCGTGATCCATCACGCGCATGATGCGCTGATCCAGACGACTCGAATCCTGGGTAGGGTGCATGAGGTTCTCCATAACACCCATCGAGGGTAGCACATGGCCACCACCCGCCCCGGCCCTTAGCGGCGTTTTGCTATCACCTTCTCACTTGATCGCACCGGGGCCCTCATCGGGTTTCCGAACCCTTTGCCAGCCAGATGAGTCGACTGAGGACGTACCTCTAGGAGAACCCCCATGAAGCGCCCTCTACTCGTGTCCTCTGCCCTGCTCCTCAGCCTCATGCTGGGTGGCTGCTTCGATCGCGACCAATCGGATCAACAGAATCGCTCCAGCGGCGAAAAGGCCTCGGTGCAGATGCAGAAAAGCGATGGCGACAAGTAGGCCCGTCCCTGCTTGGTAAATAAGCCTTTGATGAATATTAAATTTTTCCTTGACGAATTTTTTCTTGGCCCTATACTGAGCCACATCGGACGCGGGATGGAGCAGTCTGGTAGCTCGTCGGGCTCATAACCCGAAGGTCGTTGGTTCAAAT
>NZ_WHOV01000136.1:0-10433 GCF_009765395.1 Pseudomonas sp. BAV 4579
GGTCAACGATGAATACGCCGATGTCACCTTCGCGCTCTTCGCGCTCAAGGCCCGGGGCGAGCCGCAACGGCTGCTGGCACGCGAGGCGGAAACGCTACGCCAGCGCCTGCTGCATGTGCCGGGGGTCAAGAAGGTCGACATCCTGGGTGAGCAGACCGAACGCATCTATGTGGAATTTTCTCACGACCGCCTGGCGACCCTGGGCGTGGCGCCGCAGGACATCTTCGCCGCGCTCAATGCCCAGAATGCCCTGACCCCCGCGGGCTCCATCGAAACCCGCGGCCCCGAGGTCTTTGTCCGCCTGGATGGGGCTTTCGATCAGCTCGATGCCATTCGCGATACTCCGGTGATCGTCAAGGGCCGCACCTTCAAGCTGGTGGACATCGCCATGGTGAAGCGTGGCTATGAAGATCCGGCCACCTTCGTCATCCGCAGCGGTGGCGAGCCGGCGCTGCTGCTGGGCATCGTCATGCGCGACGGCTGGAATGGCCTGGATCTCGGCAAGTCCCTTGAAAGCGAAGTCGGCAACATAAACGCTGAGATGCCCTTGGGCATGAGTCTGACCAAGGTGACCGATCAGGCAGTCAACATCGCCTCGTCGGTCGACGAGTTCATGATCAAGTTCTTTGTCGCCCTGCTGGTGGTGATGGTGGTGTGCTTCGTCAGCATGGGCTGGCGGGTGGGCATCGTCGTGGCGGCCGCAGTCCCCCTGACGCTGGCGGCGGTGTTTCTGGTCATGGCCGCCACCGGCAAGAATTTCGATCGCATTACCCTGGGCTCGCTGATCCTGGCCCTGGGCCTGCTGGTGGACGATGCCATCATCGCCATCGAGATGATGGTGGTGAAGATGGAGGAGGGCTATAGCCGGGTCAAGGCGTCGGCCTATGCCTGGAGCCACACCGCCGCGCCCATGCTGGCCGGTACCCTGGTGACCGCCGTGGGCTTCATGCCCAATGGCTTCGCCCAGTCCGCGGCGGGTGAATACACCAGCAACATGTTCTGGATCGTCGGCATCGCGCTGATCACCTCCTGGCTCGTGGCGGTGGTATTCACGCCCTACCTGGGCGTCAAGCTGCTGCCGGAGACCAGGACCGTCGAGGGTGGCCATGGTGCGCTCTACGACACGCCGCGCTACCACCGCTTCCGCCGCGTGCTTGGCCAGGTGATTGCGCGCAAGTGGCTGGTCGCCCTGCTGGTGATCGGCCTGTTCGTGGCCGCCATCCTGGGCATGGCTGTCGTCAAGAAGCAGTTCTTCCCCATCTCCGATCGCCCCGAGGTGATGGTGGAGGTGCAGATGCCCTATGGCACCTCGATCACCGAGACCGAACGGGCGACCGCCAAGGTCGAGGCCTGGCTCGCCCAGCAGGACGATGCCCGGATCGTGACCTCGTACATCGGGCAGGGGGCGCCGCGCTTCTTTCTTGCCATGAGTCCGGAGCTGCCGGATCCGTCCTTCGCCAAGATCATCATCCGCACCGACAACCCTGAGGCCCGCGAAGCACTCAAGCTGCGGCTGCGCGAGGCCATTGCCGCCGGACTCGCGCCGGAGGCACGGTTGCGGGTCACCCAGCTGGTGTTCGGGCCCTATTCGCCGTTCCCGGTCGCCTATCGCGTGAGCGGCCCCGACCCGCAGGTGCTGCGGCGGGTGGCGGGGGAGGTGGAGCAGGTGATGCGCGCCAGTCCGCTGATGCGCACCGTCAACAGCGATTGGGGCACGCGGACGCCGGTCCTGCGCTTCAAGTTGCAGCAGGATCGCCTGCAGGCGATAGGCCTGAGCTCGAACTCCGTGGCGCAGCAGCTGCAATTCCTGCTCAGCGGCGTGCCGGTGACGGCGGTCCGCGAAGACATTCGTACCGTCCAGGTGGTGGCTCGTGCGGCGGGCGACGTTCGCCTCGACCCCGCGCGACTGGGCGATCTCACCCTGGTCGGCGCCCAGGGCCAGCGTATTCCGCTGTCGCAGGTCGGCGAGGTGGAGGTGCAGATGGAAGAGCCGCTCATGCGGCGGCGTGATCGGGTGCCGACGATCACGGTGCGCGGCGATATCGCCGAAGAGCTGCAACCGCCGGACGTTTCCACCGCCGTCCTTGAGCAGCTGCAGCCGACCATCCAGCGCTTGCCGGCGGGCTATCGGATCGTACAGGCGGGCGCCATCGAGGAGTCGGGCAAGGCGATGGCGGCGATGCTGCCGATCTTCCCGCTGATGATCGCCTTGACGCTGCTCATCATCATCCTGCAGGTGCGTTCCATGGCCGCGATGATCATGGTCTTCCTGACCAGTCCCCTGGGGCTGATCGGGGTGGTCCCGACCCTGATCCTGTTTCACCAGCCCTTCGGCATCAACGCCCTGGTCGGGCTGATCGCCCTGTCGGGCATCCTGATGCGCAACACCCTGATCCTGATCGGGCAGATCCACCAGAACGAGCGGGACGGCCTGCCGCCGTTCCAGGCAGTGGTCGAGGCGACCGTGCAGCGCGCGAGACCGGTCATCCTCACGGCGCTGGCGGCGGTGCTGGCCTTCATCCCCCTTACCCATTCGGTGTTCTGGGGCACCCTGGCCTACACCCTCATCGGCGGCACCCTCGCAGGCACCGTGCTCACCCTCGTATTCCTGCCGGCCATGTACGCCATCTGGTTCAGGATCAGGCCCTCTCCCGCCCTCCACTGATCGCTCCCATCTCCTTCAATCCACGAAAAGGCACTGACATGTCGAAAGCAGAAGTTGTCCTCATCACCGGGGTATCGTCCGGCATCGGACGCACCACCGCCATGCGGCTGGCCGCACGGGGATGCCAGGTGTTCGGCACGGTGCGTAGCCAGCAAGGCGCTCAGGCCATCCCGGGCGTGGAGCTCGTCGACATGGACGTCCGCGATGAAGACTCGGTACGCCGTGGCGTTGCCGTCATCATCGCGCGGGCCGGCCGGATCGATGTCCTGATCAACAATGCGGGGGGGAGCCTGCTCGGTGCCCTGGAAGAGACGTCGATCGATGAGGCCCGCAGTCTGTTCGACACCAATGTCTTCGGTCTCTTGCGCACGATCCAGGCGGTGCTGCCGCACATGCGTGCGCAAGGCGCCGGCCGCATCGTCAATGTCAGTTCGGTGCTGGGCTTCCTGCCGGCGCCGTACATGGCGCTCTATGCGGCGTCCAAGCATGCGGTGGAGGGGCTCTCCGAAACGCTGGACCACGAGGTACGCCAGTTCGGGATTCGCGTTGCCCTGGTCGAGCCCTCGTTCACCCGGACGAACCTGGATCTCAACGCCCCTCAGACCGCCGTCAACCTTCCGGAGTACCAGCGGCAGTTCAGTCTGGTCGCCCAGGCCATCCAAAAGAACATTCGCAAGGCGCCTGAGCCCGATGGCGTGGCCACGACGCTCGTCGAGGCAGCGCTGGGCGCGTGGAAGATGCGGCACACGCCCAAGGGGGAGGCGTCACTCCTGGCCAAACTTCGCCGCTTCATGCCCGCCGGTCCCGTCGAGAAGGGCCTGAGAAGGACCTTCGGACTGGCCTGAACCGTGCTGGGCCGACACCCGGCTCACGCTTCTCGCCGGGTGCCCGTGAGAGATCCATTTTGCCAAGGAGCGAAGTCGACCCATGACCCACCTGAATAGCGCCCGTACCGGGGTTTCGTCGGCGCACAGCGACGAAGGGACGTCAGGTGCAGCGCCCGGCGCCACGTCACCCTGGCCAGTGTTCTGGGTGGCCGCTATCGCGGTATTCCTCGTAGCCATGGATGGCACCATGCTCTTCGCGGCATTCAGCGCCTTGCGGGCCGGCTTCGCGCAGGCGACGCCCGCGGACCTTTCCTGGGTGCTCAATGCCTACACGGTCGTCTACGCGGCCATGCTCATTCCGGCCGGTGGGCTAGCGGACAGGCATGGGCGCAAGAAGGTATTTCTTATCGGCGTCTGGCTGTTCGTGGGGGCATCCGTCGCTTGCGGCTGGGCAGGGAGCGTGGGGTGGCTGGTGGCGGCAAGGGTGCTGCAAGCCATCGGGGCTGCCTTGCTGACACCCGCGTCGCTGTCGCTGGTGCTGGCTGCCTTTCCGATCACTAAGCGGGCGGTGGCGGTAAGCCTGTGGGGCGCGGTCGGGGGCCTGGCCGCTGCAGTCGGTCCCAGCCTGGGCGCTTTCGTCGTCGCCACGCTCGGTTGGCAGTGGGCGTTCTACCTGAACGTACCCCTGGGCCTCTTCGCGCTCTGGCGGGGCACAAGACTGCTGACGGAGACGAAACAACAGGCCGAGGGGCGGCGGCTGGATCTGCTGGGCATGGGCTTGCTGGTGGTCGGCATCGGTGCCCTGGCGTTATCCCTCGTGCAGTCCGAGTCTCCGACTTGGTCATGGCCGGAGTTGCTGGGCGCACTGGGCGTCGGGTTGGCGTGCCTGGTTGGATTCGTCGTCTGGGCGCGCTCTGCCGCAGCTCCACTGGTGGATCTGCTGCTGTTTCACAACCGCACCTACAGTTACGTCAATCTCGCGACCCTGAGCTTCGGCATCGCATTTTCGATGATGTTCTTCGCCTTCTTCTTCTACATGAGCGCGATCTGGAAGTACCCGCTGCCCCTGGCCGGTCTGGCCATGATGCCGGGACCGCTGCTGGTGGTACCCACCGCTGCGCTGTCCGGCCGGGTAGCGAGCCGCTATGGCCACCGCCCGCTGCTGCTGATCGGATGCCTGGTCTACGCCATGAGCGGCCTGTGGTTTCTCCTGGTTCCAGGGCTCGAGCCCGCCTACCTGACACAGTGGCTGCCGGGCATGGTGCTCAGTGGCGTGGGCGTCGGCCTGGTGCTGCCCTCGCTGGCGGGCGCGGCGGTCAGTCGCCTGTCTGCCGATCACTACGCCGTGGGCGGCGCTATAAACCAGGCCATCCGCCAGATCGGATCGGTCATGGGCGTGGCTCTGACCGTTCTGCTCCTTGGCAGTCCCAGTCTGCAACGTGCCGACTTCGATCCCGTTTATCTGTGCCATATCGCCTTGGCGCTACTCACCGCAGCCCTGTGTTTGCCCGTGAATACGCTCCCCGGGGCCAGCAGCTTCCGGGCTCCGAATGCGACCGAAAACACCTTGGCAGAGGGGCGCTCGGAAGACTTTCCATAGACCGCTACCGGAAACGACTGCGATTAACGCTGCAAGGACAAGCCCTGGGGCCACCGACCTTGCGCACGCGCCTTGATCGGGCGCGAACAAGACACGAGGCCGCCCGCAGGCGCTTCGTCCATCGAGAGAAGAGGTAATGCAATGCAAGGCAACGACAGAACACGCATCGTGGTCACCGGCGTAGGTACCGTCAGTCCGTTGGGATGCGGTACCGAGGCTGTCTGGGCGCGGTTGCTGGCCGGTCGCTCGGGACTGAGCCTGTTGCCGGCCGAGGTCAGCGACGGGGTGGGCAGTCTTATCGCCGGTCAGGTACCGAGCCGCACCGACGATCCGGAGGCGGGCTACGACCCCCTGGTGGCCATCGCCGCCAAGGATCTGAAGAAGATGGATCGCTTCATCGAGTTCGCGCTGGTGGCGGCCCGGGAAGCCCTCGGCCAGGCCGGCTGGCAGCCAACCACCGAGGCGCAGCGCGAGCGGACAGCGACCATCATCGCCTCCGGGGTGGGCGGTTTCGGCGCCATCGCCGAAGCGGTGCGGACCACCGACGCCCGCGGCCCGCGACGACTCTCGCCGTTCACCGCGCCGTCGTTCCTGGCCAACATGGCAGCGGGCAACGTCTCCATCCAATACGGCTTCCGCGGTCCGCTGGGTGCGCCCATCACCGCCTGCGCCGCCGGTGTCCAGGCCATCGGCGACGCTGCCCGGCTGATCCGCAGCGGTGAGGCCGACATCGCCCTCTGCGGCGGGGCCGAGGCGGCCATCAACCGCGTCAGTCTGGGCAGCTTCGCCGTCGCCCGGGCCCTGCCCACGGGGTTCAACGACCGCCCAGAGCAGGCCTCGCGTCCCTTCGACAGTGATCGCGACGGCTTCGTCATGGCCGAAGGCGCGGGGCTGCTGGTGATCGAGACCCTGGAGCATGCTCTGGCTCGGGGCGCCACACCCCTGGCTGAACTGGTGGGTTATGGCACCAGTGCCGATGCCTACCATCTCACTGCCGGTCCGGAGGACGGCAGCGGTGCCCGTCGCGCCATGGCTCAGGCCCTGCGCCAGGCCGGCATCGATGCTGCCCAGGTTCAGCACATCAATGCCCACGCCACCTCCACCCAGGTGGGCGACAAGGGCGAGCTGGCCGCCATCCGCGCGGTATTTGGCGATGCGTCCCCGGTGGCCATCACCTCGACCAAATCCAGCACGGGACACCTGCTCGGCGCCGCAGGCGGCATCGAGGCGATCTTCACCGTGCTCGCGCTGCGCGACCAGATCGTGCCGCCGACACTGAATCTGCACCATCCGGATCCGGCTGCCGAAGGCCTGAATCTTGTCGCCTTGCAGGCACGGCAACTACCGATTGAGTACGCGCTATCGAATGGCTTCGGCTTCGGTGGGGTGAACGCCAGCCTGTTGTTCAGGCGCTGGCTGGGGGCCTGAGTGCTGCTGAACGCAGGAGCATCTGCTGCTTGGCGGCTCAAGCCGGAAGCGCTGCACAGGATTTTTTGGACTCGCGTAGCGGTAGGAGCGGCGTTTCCCTGCGTCGTCTTCAGATAGAAATGAGTCCACCAGGAAGAGAAGGCTCTCTTCCTGTTTTTCTCCAGCCGCTGCCCAGGATCCAACCGGGCCGCTGGCACCTCGTCAGATCACAAGACTGACGAGCACCCATCGTCCGGGAATACCGGACGCTGGCCTATGGATGCATACATGCAAGAATGTTTGTAAAACATCGGCCAAACGCTAAGCTGGCGAAACAGATGCCGTTTAAACGAGAGACCTATGCGCCGTACGAAGGAAGACGCTGAGCAAACCCGGCAAACCATTCTGGATGCAGCCGAGGCGCTGTTTCTCAGCAATGGTGTTTCACGCACCAGCCTCGAAATGATCGCCAGGGAGTGCGGATTCACCCGAGGAGCCGTGTATTGGCACTTCAGGGACAAGGCGCAGCTGGTCCACGAGATGCTCAATCGCATCCGCATTCCGCTTGACGAATTCACCCAGCAGTTGAGCGCGGATGGGGAGGGCGATTGCCTGACGAGGCTGTACGAACTGTGCGTCGAATGCATGGAGAAATTCGTTCAGCCGGGACGGGAGCGTCGTGTCATGACCATCCTGATGCACCGTTGCGAATTCACTCAGGAACTGCAGGAAGTCGAACAGCGGGAAAATGCCTTGACCCGCGAATTCGTGGCGCTCGTCGAACGCCTCTTCGACGACCAACGGCAGCGCCTGCAGGCCGCGGTGACGCCGAGAAGCGCCAGCCTGCAGCTGCATAGCCTGTTTTGCGGCACGCTCGCGGGCATCCTTCGTGACCAGGACATCTTCGCGCCGCTCATGGATGTACGGCTGATCTTCACCCTCTACTTCAGGTCGCTGGTGAAGGACTGGCCCTGACGGTGGACGAGCGGCGCGCCAGCGGAGCGAGGGACCGCCACTGACGCCTTGCTCCCTCTGGACGCGGTGCTGAGCTGTCCCGGGCGCTGGTTTTCAGCCCTCAAGGGGCGCTCCTGCAGGGCGATGGCGCTTTTCCGGCAGCGACCCGCACACTTTCGGGACGCTACCCCGTTCAGGCCGGCGCGCTCCCGGTCGCTACTTGAAACGAGCGGTGTAATCCGCCAGGTTGCCGGGCGTGATCAGCTCGTACGGCCGCCTGACCATCGGGTAGCCCATCCACCCCCACCACCGGAACCTGGCCCTTGCCCATTCCGGCTTGTTGCAGCGCCATGGCGGTGTTCCCCGGCCGCACGATCACGGCGTCCACGTTCTGCGCCAGGAAGCTCTGCACCTGGTTCAGCTGGCGCACGTCGTCGCCCTGGGCATCCTCGAATTGCAGGCTGATCTTTTCCGCCTTGCCGGCCTCTTCCAAATTGCGGTGGACATAGGTCATGAAGTTATCGTCGACCTTGGCGATGCTGACCCCGATACGGTAGTCGGCGGATTTCCGGCCAGGACGCTGAAGCGCGGCAGCACCCGACCGCAGGGAGCCCCGTGCTGGCGAGCGCGTCCCGGCCTGCCGCTCGCTGGCAGCATCAGGCCACGTGGAAGCGACCCACCAGCGCTTGCTGCTGTTCGGCCAGGTGGGCCAGTTCGCGGCTGGTGACGGCGGTCTGCTCGGCGCCGGCACTGACCTGGATGACCCGTTCATGGATGTCGCTGACGTTGCGGCTGATGTCTTCGGCGACCTGGCTCTGCTGCTCGGCGGCCGAGGCGACCTGGATATTGCGGTCGTTGATCAGGGTCACGCCCTCGGCGATCTCGCCCAGCAACTCACCGGCGCGGAGCATGTTGCCGGCGCCGGTCTGCACCAGGCCGAGGGTCTCCTGCATGGCCTCGACGGCGCGGTCGGCGCCGCTCTGCAGGTGGCTGATCATCTGCTGGATGCTGCCGGTGGATTGCTGGGTCTTTTGCGCCAGGGAGCGCACCTCGTCGGCCACCACGGCAAAGCCGCGACCGGTCTCACCGGCGCGCGCCGCCTCGATGGCCGCGTTCAACGCGAGCAGATTGGTCTGCCCGGCGATGCCGTTGATCACGTCCAGCACCAGGGAGATGGCGTCGCTCTCCTGCTTGAGTTCGACGATGATCTGCGCAGTGCGCTCGGCCTGCACCGAAAGCTTCTGTACCAGGCCGATGGTGGCCTGCAATTCGCGGCGACCCTGGGTGGTGCCGGCCGCCACCTGCCGCGAGCCCTCAGCGGCTTCGCTGGTGCTGCGGGCGACGTCCTTGACCGTGGCGCTCATCTCGGCGATGGCAGCGGCCATCTGATCGGTGCCCAGGCGCTGCTGGGTCACGTTCTCGCTGGTCTGGATGGCGACCGCCGAGGCTTCTTCGGCGGCGGTGGCGACCTGCTGGGTGGCCGCTCCGATCTCCTGGATGACCTGGCCGAGTTCCCGACTCATCAGATTGAGGTTGCCGGTGATGGTGCCGAATTCGTCCCGGCCCTGGTAGCCGCAACGGGCACTGAGGTCGCGGGTCGCCAGGCGGGTGAGGGTGCCGTTGACCTGTTCGACCGCCTGCCTGATGGTGCGGATGACCAGCCACGCCAGCACCGAAACGGCCGTCAGCAGCGTCAGCATTAGGCCGAGGGTGGTCCAGAGATCGCGGCTGGCGCCGGCGCGTAGCTGTTCGGTGGTGGCGATGATGCTGGCGCCCAGTTGCGTTTCCAGGGTGCCCAACTGATCGATGCGCCGGGTGGCCAGGTCGAACCAGGTGTCCGGCTGCACATTCAGCGGTCTGCCCGGCGTCGTGTAGAGCGCACGCCGCTGCAACTGCGCCAGCTCCAGGGCAGCGGGCTGCTGGAGGATGTTGTCGAACCGCTGGACGACCTCAGGCGCGGATCTCTGTCTGAAGGCGTCGGCGTAGGCGGTGAATTCGCCAAGATTGCGCGCGATCTGCACCAGTATCGGCAACTCCAGCCGATTCCTGTTGAAGGCTATGCCCAGCAGCGCGCGCTCGCGGCCGGCTCGTTCCTTCATCTCGACGAACAGATTCAGGGCATTCAGGGCGCGCTTGATCGCCGGATCCGCCACCTCGGCTTCGAGCTTGCCGTTGTAGCCGATCAATGCCTGGATCATCTCGGTATAGGCGGCACTGGACTGGGTACCACTGATCGTCAGGCCGTCCACGGTGGTGCGCACCCCGGGCAGGCCGTCGAGGAGCTTCAGCACGGGTTGCAGGGCGGCATCGTCGCCGGCTGCGAGTGCGCGCAGGCCGCCTTGGGCCTGGTCGCTGTCCTGGCGATAGGTCCGCAGGTCGTCGCGCAGGGCGGTGCCGCCACTGCTGAGAAAGGCGCCGCTGGCGCCCCGTTCACGCTGCAGGCGGGTGATCAGGGCGCTGACGCCTTGCGCCGTGGCGCTGGCGGTCACGGTGTGATCGAGGTTTTCCAGTGTCTGGTAGCGCTCCGTGAGGAAGAGACCGCAGATCAGCAGAAAACCGGTCAGGGGCAGGAGCAGGAGCAGGATCAGCAGCAGCTTGGTACTCAGGGCGGCGTTCTTCAGCATCGGTCAGTCCTTTAAGAGAAGACCCTCGCGCCTGCTGGGACGTGAGGGTTCGGTTCCGGAAGAGGTCACCGCGCAGGCATCGCTGGATGAGGGGATTCAGCTGATCAAGTCTGGCTATTGATTGCCGAAAAATCCTGGCGGCAGCGGTCTGCGGATGACCGGGGATGATGCCTGCAAGTAGCGTGCTAGAGCGGTTGAGTGCTGCGAGGGGCCGTTGCGAACGGCTGCTTTGCCGCCCGAGCGAAGAGGCGCTTGCGGCAGAGGCGGGCGGGCCGAAGAGCGCTTTGCCGCAGACGTCTGACGTCCGGATAGGTCGCGGTGTGTGAGGCGGGGCAGCCAAGGGCGGGAACGGGTGG
>NZ_WHOV01000013.1:0-37340 GCF_009765395.1 Pseudomonas sp. BAV 4579
GATGCGCGGGTTGGTACCGTTGTCACCGGCGCCCTGCAGCTGATAGCCGTCCCGTACCCGGTCCCAGATGTCGCCGCTGGTGGCGGCCGCGGTCGGTGCCTTGCGCAGCCATTCCGGCGGACGTTGCATCTTGCTTTGCGTCATGTGCAGATCGGCCTGATAGGCACGATTGTCTGGCTGCTGGTTGCTCTGGCAGCCGGCGAGGAAGACGGCGAGGCAGAGCGCCGAGACTTTGAAGGAGGTCGCCAGCACGTCTGGTTCGCGGGTTTTCGGCGTCGCTGGCGGCATTGGTCTGGGCTTTCCGGGAGCTGGAGGATGGGCGATTCTAGGAACCGCATCCCGGTGGGTCAAGGAACAACCCCTTGGCCTGTGACCTGTACGACGACCGTGAACCCTCGGTTCCAGCGTGCCGGCAGGGTCTGGGCAATAGGTGTCAGAACGTGTCTTTCCAGCCTCTCAACGCCGCGAAATAGGTATCCTCCGGCGCATCTGCCGCCACCCCGCGCTTCTCTTGCAGACGCAGGCGCACGCTGCTTTCGGCGGTACGCAGGAAGGGGTTGATGCGGCGTTCGCGGCCCAGGGTGGAGGGCAGGGTGGGGCGCTGGGTCTCCTGCAGCTGCTGCGTCTCGGCCAGGGCCTGTTGCACCGCGGCGTTTTCCGGCTCCACCGCCTGGGCGAAACGCAGGTTGCTGAGGGTGTACTCGTGGCCACAGTAGATTTCGGTGGCGTCCGGCAGACTGGCCAGGCGCTGCAGAGAGGTCAGCATCTGGCTGGGCGTGCCTTCGAAGAGTCGGCCGCAGCCGGCCGAGAAGAGGGTATCGCCGCTGAACAGCAGGGGCCGTTCGCCGGCGACATAATAGGCGATGTGCCCGGCGGTATGCCCGGGCACCCGCAGGACCTCGAAGGAGACGCCTAGCACCTCCAGGCGCTGGCCGTCCGCCAGGGGGAGGTCGACCGCGGCGATGCGTTCGTCAGCCGGCGCACTGACCCGGGCGCCACTGCGCTGCTTGAGCGCAGTGATACCACCGGTGTGGTCGTTATGGTGGTGGGTGATCAGGATATCGGTCAGGCGCCAGTCCGGATGGGCATCGAGCCAGGCCAGGACGGGGGCGGCATCGCCCGGATCGACCACGACCGCCTGTCTTGTCGCGGCGTCCCTGATCAGCCAGATGTAGTTATCGTTGAAAGCGGGCAGCGGAAGAATGTCGAACATGGACGAGCTCTCTGGTCGGACTGCAGGCCCCTAGGGTAGCAGTGGGTGGTAGGGCTAAGGCTTCAATATGAGAGGACCAGACGATGCACGATGAATTCTCCGCCCAGGTCGATCCGCGCTGGCTGAGGCTGATGAGCTCGGCGCGGGACTGGCTGGCCGGTCCACTGGGCCAACTGCTGCTGGAGCAGGAGCGCGTGCTGATCGACGAAGAGCTCAAGCGCCACTTCGGCAGTTACCTGATCCATTACGGTCCGCACCCCGAGGCGCCGGCCAATTGCGGTCAGCTCCGCCATGCGGTGCGCATAGGCCCGCCGCTGGGTGATGTGGACATCGTCTGCGAGGAGGGTGCCTGGCCCCTGGGCGAGCACGCCGCCGACGTGGTCCTGTTGCAGCACGGTCTGGATTTCTCCCTGGCGCCGCATCGGCTGTTGCGTGAAGCGGCACTGAGCGTGCGCCCGGGCGGGCACCTGGTGGTGGTGGGCATCAATCCCTGGAGTCTCTGGGGCGTGCGCCATTACCTGGCTCGGGATGCCCTGCGCAAGGCCCGTTGTTTCGGCCCCAGTCGGGTCGGCGACTGGCTGTCGGTGCTGGGCTTTGCGCTGGAGAAACGGCGCTTCGGGTGTTATCGTCCGCCGCTTTCATCCCCCAAGTGGCAGCAGCGGCTGGCCTGGATGGAGCAGGGTGAAGCCGAACCCAACTGCGAGCAGGCAGCGGGCGCAGGCTTCTATCTGCTGTCGGCGCGCAAGCTGATGTTCGGCCTGCGCCCCGTGCCCCAGGCGCGCAAGGAACCGCGCGGCAAGCTGGTGCCCATGCCGGTGGCCAAGATCAGCCGCCGCGAATCGAGTGAATCCAATGAGTGACGACATCGTCGAGGTCTTTACCGACGGCGCCTGCAAGGGCAATCCCGGCCCCGGCGGCTGGGGCGCCTTGCTGAAGTTCAAGGGTGCAGAGCGCGAGCTCTGGGGCGGCGAAGCCAACACCACCAACAATCGCATGGAGTTGATGGCGGCCATCCAGGCCCTGGCGGCGCTCAAGCGCCCCTGCCAGATCCGCCTGACCACCGACTCCGAGTATGTGATGAAGGGCATCACCCAGTGGCTGGTGAACTGGAAGAAGCGTGGCTGGCAGACCGCCGCGCGCCAGCCGGTGAAGAACGCCGAGTTGTGGCAGGCCCTGGACGAACAGGTCCAGCGCCACCAGGTCGAGTTGCGCTGGGTGCGCGGCCACACCGGCCACCCCGAGAACGAGCGAGCCGACCAGTTGGCCAACCGCGGTGTCGACGACGTCCGTCAGGCCAAGCAGGCCGCCAAGGCGTAACCAGCCAAGAGGTTAGCGATGAGATACGTAGTTCTGGATACCGAAACCACCGGCATGCCGGTGACCGATGGCCATAGGGTCATCGAGATCGGCGGGGTCGAGGTCGTCGGCCGGCGCCTGACCGGGCGGCATTTCCATGTCTACCTCAACCCGGATCGGCAGATCGACGAGGGCGCCATCGCGGTCCACGGCATCACCGACGAATACGTCGCCGACAAGCCGCGCTTCGCCGAGATCGCCGACAGCTTCTTCGAGTTCATCGAAGGCGCCGAGCTGGTCATCCACAACGCGCCCTTCGATGTGGGCTTCATCAACATGGAGTTCGCCCGGCTGGGTGCCCATCCCGAGCGCGCCGACATCTCCCAGCACTGCTCGGTGCTCGACACCCTGGTCATGGCCCGCGGCCGCCATCCCGGCCAGCGCAACAGCCTGGATGCCCTCTGCAAGCGCTATGGCGTAGACAACTCCAACCGCGAGCTGCATGGCGCCCTGCTGGACGCCGAGATCCTCGCGGACGTCTACCTGGCCATGACCGGCGGCCAGACCAGCCTGTCGCTGGCCGCCCATGGCCAGGAAGGCAATGGCGACGGCAATTACGTCATGCCGATCAGGCGGTTGCCGGCCGATCGCCCGCGGACCCGGGTGATCAGCGCCACCAGCACCGATCTCGATGCCCATGCGGCGCGCATGGCGGCCATCGAAAAGAGCTGCGGCCGGCCCCCCCTTTGGCTGGCCGGCGCCGACGCCGAATAGCGCCTTTCAACGCTCTCCAGACGCCCGCCCGGTCCGGGAGCGGGCGTTCGCGTTCGTCTGAATAAGCTGAAAGACCTCACAATTTTCAGCTATTGTTCAACTAAGATGCTGCAGGCTGGTCATTTGAGCCCGCATGAAGCCTCGAATTTCGAATTGCGCGGAACTTTATTGGTTCTTCAAAATCATATGACGATTCGGAATTATCGCTTCGCTGTTGTGGATTTACAGGTCTAGCGTTCCAGAGCAAGGTTCTTTGGCGTGGCGAGTAGTCCCATACCCGTCCGCCTGGAATGATTAGCGTGACCCGGTCAGGAAGACGCAGGTACCTAGGCTCCAGTTGGAATAGCAAGCCTTTCTTCCCGTTTAAAATGGCGTTGGCGAGGTTGTAATGGCGCAGGAGGCGTAAGGCACCATGGTGACCGGAGCAAGAGCTTTGAGCTTGGTCCGCGAACAACTGTTCGCGACCATCGAGGAAGCGGAATCCCATCTCGAACGATTCATCGTCGAGCGGCACTGCAGCAGCCTGTTGCAGCGCGCAGTCGAGAGCATCGGCCAGATTCGTGGCGCCCTGACGCTGATAGAGCTGACCGGCGCCCAGTTGCTCGCCCATCAGACGTTGCAGATCGCCAACGACATTCCTGCCGGTGCCGGCGCCGAACACGACGAGCACCTCATGGCGATCTGTCGTGGACTGCATGTGCTGCGCCGCTATCTCGAACAGCTGCGTAGCGGTCAGGACGAGATGCCCGAGTTGCTATTGCCGGCGATCAACGCCTTGCGACTCGCTGGCGGCGAACCCGAACTCCCGGAAAGCTATTTCTTCAGTGTCCGCCTCGATCAGCGTCCCCTGATCAGCGAGACCACCAGTCTTGGCGTGCGTGAGCGTCAGGCCCAGGCGCGCCGGATGCGCCAGATGTACCAGGTCGGCCTGCTGGGTTTCCTGCGCGACAGCAATGGCGTGGCCAGCCTCAGGCTCATGGCCAGGGCGCTGGAGCGCTCCGCGGCGCTGCTGCACGATCATGTCGGCGGCTACCTGCCCTGGGTCGCCGCGGCCACGGTCGAGGGCTTCGCTCAGGGCCGCCTGACGGCGACCCGTGAACGCAAGCAACTGTTCGCCCGGGTTGATCGCGAGTTGCGCCAGATGCTGGGTAACGAGCTGCACGAGCCGGCCCGCAGCACCCTCAAGGAGCTGCTCTATTTGCTGGCGTTGGCCGGTGTCGAAGGCGCCCATCCGCAAGAGGTCATGAACGCCTACGGCTTCGAGCGACTCGGCTTTACCGATGCCCAGCTCGAAGCCGGCAAGAAGCGGCTCGCCGGTCCCGGTCATGCGGTGATGCATTCGCTGTCTGCGGCGATCCGCGAAGAGGTGGAGACGGTCAAGGACCTGATCGACCTCATCGAAGCCGAGTTGCGCACCGGCGCCGAGCAGAATCGCCTACCTCGCTCCGATAATTTCTCCCGGCTGTATGTCCAGGTCGGCCTGCTGGGCAAGACCCTGGAGATGGTCGGGCAGGAAAATGCCGGTCAGGTACTGCAGCAGTGCCTGCCCAACATCTCCCAGTTCCGCGATCGGACGGTCGTGCTGGAAGATCTCGCACCCCTGGCTGATGCCCTGTTGCTGGTGGAAAGCCTGCTGGGCCAGCCCGAAGGGCAGGGCTCGCTGATCGACGTACCCCTGGAGGCCGAGGGTGTCCAGGTCAGTGTCGCCAACTATCAGCTGGGCGAGGCCCAGGCGCTGCTGCATCGGGAGGCCTACAAGGGCCTGACCGACGCCAAGCGCGCCATTGGTGCCTTCCTCGATTCCCGTGGCGATACCCTGCACCTGGCTACCGTGCCGGCGCTGCTGGATACCGTCCGCGGTGCCTTGTTCTTCCTGGGTAATCCCCGGGCGGCCGAGCTGGTGCGGGCCTGTACCGGTTATATCCAGCGCTGCCTGATCGAAGGCGGCCAGGCCTGCGAGTCGGCGACCCTCGAAGTGCTGGCGGATGCCCTCAGCAGCATCGAGTTCTTCGTCGAAAGCGGTGGCACCGAGAGCCAGGACGGCACCCCGGAGATTCTCGATATCGCGGCGCAGAGCATTCGCGCCCTGGGTTGGACCTCGGCTGCGGCATGAGTGTCTGGGAGCCTGGCTGGTTCCAGACCGTCCAGTCCTCCGGTGGCTGGCTGGTCGTCCACAGTGGCCAGGCGTTTCTGACCTCAGGCACCGAGGCGCTCTTCGCCCTGGATGATCCGCGTGTCCAGGGCTTCGCAGGGGAGCGCCATGGGTTGGGCCAGTGGCAGGCGCAGCCGGTCACGCTGCTCGAACTGGATGCGCTTGAGGATATCGATGGCTGCCTCTGGCAGCCCTTGCGCCCGCTGATGCTGCAATCGCCCCATGCGCTGTTCAAGTTGCTGGGCTATGCCAACCAGATCGGGACCTGGGCGCGGCAGCATCGCTTCTGCGGGCAGTGCGGTACCCGTACCTTCGCTCTCGATGGCCAGCGCGGCCTCAAGTGCCCGAATTGCCAGCTCACCCAGTATCCACGGCTGTCGCCCAGCATGATCGCCCTGGTCACCCGCGGCGATGAGGTGCTGCTCGCGCGATCGCCCCGTTTCGCGCCCGGCGTCTTCAGCACCCTGGCGGGCTTCGTCGAGCCAGGCGAGTCGGCCGAGGCCTGCGTGCACCGGGAGATCATGGAAGAGGTAGGGGTCTCGGTCACCAACCTGCGCTACCAGGGCAGCCAGAACTGGCCTTATCCGCATTCCTTGATGCTTGGCTACCACGTCGATTACCTGGGCGGCGACATCCGTTGCCAGCCGGAGGAAATCGAAGACGCCCGCTGGTTCCATCTGCGCGAGTTGCCGACGCTGCCGCCGGCCTTTTCCATCTCGCGCTTTCTGATCGATCGCTATCGCGTCGAGCGGCTAGGCGGCGCTGAACCAGTGCTGCCAGATTAGCTTGACGGTCAACGCCAGCACGACGCAGATGAACACCGGGCGGATGAACTTGGCGCCGCCGGCGATGGCGCTGCGCGCCCCCAGATAGGCACCCAGGGTCAGCGACAGGCCCATGGTCAGCCCCAGTACCCAGAGCACCTGCCCCAGAGCGATGAACATCACCAGGGCGACACCGTTGCTGACGAAATTCATGGTGCGGGCGACGCCACTGGCCTTGAGCAGGTCCAGCGGGTAGAGCAGCAGGCTGCTGACCGTCCAGAAGGCGCCCGTGCCCGGTCCGAACAGGCCGTCATAGGCGCCCAGCGTCAGGCCCTGGGGCCATTGGCGCCGCTGCGGCACGGGCGCGTCGCTGAGCACCGGCGCCTTGGGCGTACCGCCGAACAGCAGATAGAGGGCGCAGCTGAACACCACGACCGGCAGCAGCTGATTGAGGAAGTCCGCGGAGAGATGGTGGGCGACCAGGGCGCCGATCCCCGCACCGATGGCGGTAGCCACCAAGGCATGCCGCCATTGACGGGGATGGAACAGCTTGCGTCTATAGAAGGTGTAGGCGGCGGTGGCGCTGCCAAAGGTGGAGCTGAGCTTGTTGGTGCCGATCGCCAGATGAGGCGGCACACCGGCCATCAGCAGGGCCGGCACCGTGAGCAGGCCACCACCGCCGGCGATGGCGTCGATGTAGCCGGCCAGAAAGGCGACCCCCGCCAGCAGCGTCAGGGTCATGGGGTCCAGGGCGAATTCGAGCATGGGGTAGGGCGCCAGGTGGAACGGGGGCGCCATCATGCATCAGACGCGCAGCCGTCACCACCTGTCGCCGCCCCCGGTCAGTCCAGTGCGGGGAAGGGCAGTCCGACGTAGTTTTCCGCGAGGGTCGTGCGACCGGCTCTGGAATCGAGCAGCGCCTGGAGTTCGGCGTCCTGCACCCGCTGGGTGAAGGCGTCGGTATCCGGAAAGTGGTGCAGGGCGGTGGTCATCCACCAGGAAAAGCGTACCGCCGCCCAGATGCGTTTCAGGCACAGCGTCGAATAGCGTTCGAGGCAGGCGGCATCGCCGGTGCGATAGGCCCGCTCCAGCAGCAGATGCAGATTGCGCACGTCGCCCAGGGCCAGGTTGAGCCCCTTGGCGCCAGTGGGCAGGACGATATGGGCGGCATCGCCGACCAGGAACAGGCGGCCGTACTGCATGGGCTCGACCACATAGCTGCGCAGCGGGGCGATGCTCTTTTCCAGGGACGGACCGGTCACTAGCTGGGCCGCCGTCTCGGCCGGCAGGCGCGCCTTGAGCTCCGCCCAGAAACGCTCATCCGACCAGTTCTCCACCGAGTCCCCGGCTGCCACCTGCAGGTAATAGCGGCTGCGGGTCGCCGATCTCATGCTGCACAGGGCGAAGCCGCGGGGATGATTGACGTAGATGAGCTCGGGGGCGGCGGGCGGGGTATCGCTCAGCAGTCCCAGCCAGCCGAAGGGATAGACCCGCTCGTATTCGGTGAGCACACCGTCCGGGATGCTGCGGCGCGAGATGCCATGGAAGCCGTCGCAGCCGGCGATGTAATCGCAGTCGATGCGCAGGGTCTCACCGGCGACCTGGCAGGTGACATGGGGACGCTCGCCCTTGAGCTCATGGGGCTGGACATCGCTGGCCTGGTAGAGGGTAGGGGCGCCGCTGGCCTCGCGGGCGGCCATCAGGTCGCGGGTTACCTCGGTCTGGCCATAGACGGTTACGCAGCGGCCGCCCAGCAGATCGTTCAGGTCCAGTCGCTCGCGCTGGCCATGGATGGCGAACTCGACCCCCTCGTGTACCTGGCCTTCCTGTTCCAGCCGCTCGGCAACGCCGGCCTGGCGCAGCAGATCGACCGTGCCCTGTTCGAGCACGCCGGCGCGGATGCGGCTGAGCACGTGATCGGCGCTCTGGCGCTCGACGATGACGTTGTCGATGCCCGACCGGGTGAGCAGTTGGCCCAGCAGCAGCCCGGAAGGGCCCGCGCCGATGATGACGACTTGGGTACGCATGGAGTCTGTCCTCTGGTCTGGCGTGATCGCCGTCTTGTTATAGGGCTCCGGTATTTTTGGACGATTTGGGCTGGTATCGACAGGGACCTTTCCGATACTTTCTGGTACTTTTCAATGATTCGTGCGGCTATCGCCCAGGGACTGACGATGACCAACGCCCTGCCACCCATCTTCAAGCTGTATGGCGAGGCCCAGGCCTGGCCGGCACCGGATCTGCTGCATTGCGAGACCATCGAGAGTCGCAGTCGGCTGCATGCCTGGCATATCGAAACCCATCGCCACGCGGATCTCGCGCAGCTGCTCTATGTGCGCACCGGTGGGGTGCGCCTGCAGCTGGAAGACTGGCAGGGGGAAAGGCGCGGACCGCTGCTGGTGGTGCTGCCAGTACTGTGCGTCCATGCCTTCGACTTCGATCCGGCGGTCGAAGGCTTCGTCATCACGCTGCCGGTACCCCAGGTGGAGCGGCTGAAGCAGCGCTGCCAGCGAGCCGGTCAGGGGTTGTTCCTGGGTGCCGAGTGCCTGGACCTGGTAGGGCCGGACGCCCTCTGGATCGATCAGTTGATCGGCCAACTGGTCGCTGAATACGAAGGGCACAAGCCGGGTCGCGAGATAGTGCTCGAAGCCCTGCTCGACAGCCTGGCGATCTGGCTGTTGCGGCAACATCGCCATGAGCAGGGCACGGCCTTGCCGCGGCGTGCCGAACAGCACCTGGGACGTTTCCTGGCGCTGGTGGAGCAGCATTATCGCGAGCACTGGAGTCTGGGTCGCTACGCGACGGCGCTCGGTATTTCAGGGGTACACCTGAACGGTCTGTGTCGGCAGCTGGCCGGTGCCTCGGCGCTGGCCATCGTGCACCAGCGGCTGCTGCTGGAGGCGCGCCGCACCCTGAGCTACACCCAGGCGTCGGTGGGCGAGATCGCCGATGCCCTGGGCTTCGCCGATCCGGCCTACTTCGCGCGTTTCTTTCGCCGCGGCACCGGGCAGAGCCCGCTCAATTATCGGCGTCTGGCGGGCCAGCAACGGCAGGGCTGACGGCTGCCAGGGTTTCGCCGACCCGCGCCGCCAGGGCGTCGAGGTTGAAGGGTTTGGTGATCAGCGTCATGCCGGGGTCGAGATAGCCGTCCAGATGCGCCCCTTCGGCATAGCCGGTGGCGAACAGTACCCTGAGGCCGGGCCGGCGCTGCCGCGCGATCTCGGCCAGCTGGCGACCGTTCATGCCCGGTAGCCCGACGTCCGACAGCAGCAGATCGATGGGACGTCCGCTTTCCAGCAATGGCAGGGCGCCACGGGCGTCTTCGGCCTGCAGGGTGGCATAGCCCAGCTCCCGCAGCAGATCCACCACCATCTGCCGGACCACGGGTTCGTCCTCCACCACCAGCACGGTCTTGCCCGCGCCCTGGGGCGTGACGGTGGGCGACGTCAGCCGCGGCGGCTCGACATCGGCGCCCAGGTAGCGGGGCAGATAGAGGCCGACGGTCGTACCCTTGCCGGGCAGGGAGTCGAGTCGGACATGGCCCTTGGACTGCTTGGCGTAGCCGTAGATCATCGACAGACCCAGGCCGGTCCCCTGCCCGATCGGCTTGGTGGTAAAGAAGGGGTCGAAGGCGCGGGCCATGACCTCGGGCGGCATCCCGGTACCATCGTCCACCACCAGCAGCGCCACATAGTCCCCGGCACTCACGGCGTCCAGGCCGTTGCCGCTGTCGGTCAAATAGACATTGCGGGTCTCGATGCGGATGGTGCCACCATGGGGCAGGGCATCGCGGGCATTGAGGACCAGGTTGAGCAGGGCGCTTTCCAGCTGGTGCGCGTCGGTCAGCGCCTGCCAGACGTTGGTGTCCAGGTCGAGGACCAGCGCGATGTCGCCGCGCAGACTGCGCAGCAGCAGCTCCTCCATGGAGCGCACGCTGTCGTTGACATGGATGGGCTGCAGATCCAGCGCCTGGCGTCGGGAAAAGGCCAGCAGGCGCTGGGTGAGGGCGGCCGCGCGCTGGGCCGAGGTCAGCGCCGAGTGCAGATACTGGTCGAACTTGTCCTGCCGACCGGCCTTCTGCTGCCGCTGCAGCATGTCGAGGCTGCCCATGATGCCGGTCAGCAGGTTGTTGAAGTCATGGGCAATCCCGCCGGTGAGCTGGCCCACGGCTTCCATCTTCTGCGCCTGGCGCAGCTGTTCCTGCAGCTCCTGCTGTTCAGTGACGTCACGTCCGACGGCGTAGATCAGATCGTCCTCGGCACTGGCGGTCCAGTCGAGGATGCGATAGCTGCCATCGCGACCGCGCAGGCGGGCCCTGAGATTCGCCGAGCCCTGCTGGCGGCCCAGGCAACGCAGGGTATCGAAGACCTGGCGCTGGTCATCCGGATGGATCAGTTCGGTGAGCTGGACGGTCGCCAGGTCGGTTTCGCGCCGTCCCAGCAGGCGAGTGGCGGCGCTGTTCACCGTCTTCACCTCGCCGTCGGCGCGGCAGATCACCATGAGGTCATGGCTGATACGCCACATCCGGTCCCGCTCACGGGTGCGCAACTCGATCTGCTGTTCCAGCTCCTGGCGCGAGCGGGTGAGCACTTCCCGGGCATCGACGATGCTCTGGATGTCGGTGCAGGTGCCGAACCACTGCTCGATGCGTCCCTTGGCATCGCGCACCGGCTGGGCTCGACCGAGCACCCAGCGGTAACGGCCCGAGCGGTGTCGCAGGCGGTATTCGATATGGTAGGGCTCGCCGGTGCTGAGGCTGTGGTGCCAGACTTTCCAGGTGCGCTCCTGATCGTCGGGATGGAAGACGTCGGCCCAGCCTTCGCCTTCCGTGGAGCCTTCCGGCACCCCGGTGAATTCGTACCAGCGATCGTTGAAATAGAAGTGGTGGCCATCGGGGCGGGTGGCCCAGACCATCTGGTCGATGGAGTTGATGATGGCGCGCAGCTGCGCCTCGTTGCGGGCCAGCTCCTGGGCCTGGCGCCGATGGCCACTGATGTCGATGAACAGTACCGCGAAGCGATCACCCGGCAGCTTGTGGGCGCGCACCTCGTACCAGTGTTCGTGCTGCAGGTGCAGCAGGATGTCGAACTGGGTGAATTCGGCATCGCCGTTCATGAAGTCGATATAGGCGGGCAGCAGATCGGCTTCCAGCTGCGGTAGGGATTCGCGCAGCGTCCGCCCCAGGACCTGATCCAAGGGGATGCCGGTCAGGGTGGCGAAGACCGGATTGACCTCCAGGAACCGGAAGTCCTGCATCCGGGCACTGGCATCGCGGATCGCCTGGGCCATATAGAAGCCTTCGCGCATGCCGTGATACAGCTCCTGCAGCCAGAGATCGCGCTCGGTGATGGCGGCTTCGTTGAGCTTGCGCTCGGTGATGTCGTAGCACACGCCCAGGTAGCGGCCATTGCCCTGGCTGGTCATCAGCTTGCCGCGGCGACCGAGCCAGCGCTCCTCGCCGGTGTCGGCCCGGCGGATGCGGTATTCGAGATAGTCGAGGGCGTCGTCGTCCGGCGCGGCGGTCAAGGTGCGCAGGCTGGCGACATCGTCGGGATGCAGCTGGCGGACCAGCTCATCGAGGGAATAGCTGCGGCTGACCGGTAACCCCCACAGCTCGCAGAACCCCGAGGACACCAGCAGGCGGGCCTCTCCGGGCAGCAATTCGAAGGTGCCGACGCGACCGACGTCCTGGGCCAGGCGTACCCGCTCCTCGGCCATCAGCTGTTCGGTGCGGTCCTGCAGTACATGCACGAAGCCCAGTACGGCGTCGGCGTCCTTCAGGGCCGTGGTGGCGATCTCCACCCAGCGCGGCGTACCGCCCGGTACCGTGATCCAGCCGGCGCTCTGGCCATGTTCATCGACCAGCGCCTGATGCTGGGCCGTGGTCAGGAAGGGGGCATCCCGACCGCCCGCCAGCAGGTCAGCGAAGCGCTTGCCCCGGGCTTCGCTGGCTGGCCGGCCACACAGCAGTTCGGCGCCCCGATTCCAGCGCTCGATGCACCCGTGGTGGTCGGTGATGACCAGGGCGTGGGACGTCAACTGCAAAAGCGCCTGCTGTTCGAGCAGCGAGATCGACATGCGGAGATTCCATTCAGCGAGCGGGCGTGTGGCTAGCGGTATCCTAGGCTTCGATACCCTCGCTCAGCTGGACGTTCAAGCTGCGCAGGGCATTCCAGTACTCAGGATAGGTCTTGCCCACGCATTCGGGGTCAAGAATGCGGATACCCGCCACTTTCAGGCCCGCCAGCGCGAAGCACATGGCGATCCGGTGGTCGGCGTGGGTCTCGATCACGGCATCGGTCCGGGTACCGGCCAGGGCCGGGTCCGCGGCTACCAGCAGGTCGTCACCCTCGACGCTGGCAAGGCCGGCGCGAATGGCGTTGAGGCCGTCGTGCAGCGCCGCGACCCGGTCGCATTCCTTGACCCGCAGGTTGGCCAGGCCGACGAAGCGCACCGGTGTCTCGTTGAAGGCCGCCAGAACGGCGAGGGTAGGGATGGCATCCTGCATCTGCGAGCCGTCGATGACCGCCGGCAGCCGCGGGAAGGCGGCGATATGGTCGCGGGCCTTGGCATCGGGCTGGGTGAAGGCTTCGTCGGCCACGCCCAGATCGATGGCGCCGCCGGTCAGGGCCTGGGCCGCCCAGATATAGGTGGCGGCGGAAGCGTCCGGCTCGATGAAGTAGTCCCGGGCGACATAGCCGGTCGGGGCGACGCGCCAGGTGGCGGCGTCCAGCTGCTCGACTTGGGCCCCGAAGGCGCGCATCGCCTCGACGGTCAGGTCGACATAACCACGGGCGCCGATGTCGCTGCCGCGCAGGGCGACGTCCACCGGTTCGCTGCCCAGCGCGGCCAGCATCAGCAGGGCGGAGACGTACTGGCTGGAGAGACCGGCATCCACCTCGAAGCGGCGAGCGGTGAGGCGGCCCTGGCCGGTGACTGTCACCGGCGGGCAGCCGCTAGGGGCGTCCACCTGGATGCCATTGGCACTCAGGGTTTCCAGCAGGGGACCGATGGGGCGCTTTTGCATATAGGCGTCGCCGGTCAGGGTCACGGCGCCCGCGACGGTCGCCACCGCGGCGGTGAGGAAGCGTACCGCCGTGCCGGCGTTGCCGAGGAACAGCGGTTGAGCCGGCTGCTGCAGGTGACCGGAGCTGGTTACCACGAAGGTGGTGGCATCGGGCTCGTCGACGGTGACACCCATCTGGCGCAGGGCCTCGGACATGTGCCGGGTGTCATCGCTCTTGAGGGCGCCGGTCAGCCGACTGGTGCCCTTGGCCAGCGCGGCTAGGAGCAGCGCCCGATTGGTGATGGACTTGGAACCGGGCGGGGCGATCCGTCCGTGCAGCGCGACGTTGGGCGGGGTGACGGTGATAAAGGGTCTGGCGGACATGGAGGCTCCAAGCAACTTCGCGGCGGCCGTGACGGCGGTTCGTAACAGGGGCGCCATGATGCCATTTCGGGAAGCCAGGCCAAAGTACCTGTTGGTTAATACCACCCCTATAGGGCACAAAGGGTTTACCTCATACCTCTGATGTCATTAACGAGTAATCAAGGCGGGGTAGTGCTAGCGGTTTTCCAGCAGAGGCCTATGCCATGTCCCTTCTTCGTCCTGATCGTCGTCGTGTCCTGCAAGGCCTGGGTGCTTCGCTCCTGTTACCGGCCCTCGGTCAAAGAGCCTGGGCCGCGCCGGCAGGCCGTCCAGCAATACCCGACGGTATCCAGGCCGGGGATGTAACCGACGGCCGCGCATTGATCTGGAGTCGCACGGACCGGCCCGCCCGGTTGCTGGTGGAATGGGATACCCAGGAGAGCTTTCGCTCACCACGCAAGGTCGCCGGTGCCGTCACCACGGCCGCGCAGGACTATACGGCGCGTATCGACCTCGCCAGATTGCCGGCCGATCAGCACATCTTCTACCGCGTCCGCTTCGAGGACGTGGACAGTGGTGCCCTCAGCGAGGCTGTAGCCGGTCACCTGCGTTCGGCGCCGAGTCAGCGTGGGGATATCCGTTTCGTCTGGGGTGGCGACACCGTGGGGCAGGGCTTTGGCATCAATCCCGATATCGGCGGCATGCGCATCTACAACGCCATGCGCGAGCGGCGACCGGACTTCTTCCTGCACAGTGGCGACACCATCTATACGGACGGGCCGGTGCCGGCGCAGATGACGGTGGAGGAAGGGCGCATCTGGCGCAATATCACCACCGAGGCCAAGAGCAAGGTGGCGGAAACCCTGGACGAATTCCGCGGCAACTATCGCTACAACCTGATGGACGACCATCTGAAGCGCTTCAACGCCGAAGTCCCGCAGGTATGGCAGTGGGACGACCATGAGACCACCAATAACTGGTCGCCGAGCAAGACGCTGGACGAGCGCTACCAGGTCAAGGACATCGATGTCCTGAGTGGTCGGGCACGCCAGGCCTTCCTGGAGTACGCGCCCATGCGCGGCGTCTCGGCAGACGGGGCAGGGCGCATCTACCGCCGCATCGCCTACGGCCCCTTGCTGGATGTCTTCGTGCTGGACATGCGCAGCTATCGTGCCGGCAACGACAGCAACCTGGGTGACGAGGAGGGCGGCCAGGGCGCCTTCCTCGGTCAGCAGCAACTCGACTGGCTGAAGAAGGAGCTGCAGGCGTCCAGGGCGACCTGGAAGGTCATCGCGGCCGATATGCCCATCGGGCTGCAGGTCCCGGATGGCAAGGACGCACAAGGGCAGGCCCGCTGGGAGGCTATCGCCAATGGCGACCCGGGCGCCCCCAAGGGGCGGGAGCTGGAAACGGCCGATCTGCTGAGCTTCATCGCGCGGCAGGGGATTCGCAATACCGTCTGGCTTACCGCGGACGTGCACTATTGCGCCGCGCATCACTATCACCCGGACCGGGCGGCGTTCCAGGATTTCGAACCCTTCTAGGAATTCGTGGCAGGGCCGCTCAATGCAGGCAGCTTCGGGCCCAATCCACTGGATGCCACCTTCGGTCCCGACGTGGTGTTCCAGAAGGCACCGCCCCAGGCCAACACCTCGCCGCTGAGTAACTTCCAGTTCTTCGGCGAGGTCGAGATCGACGGGAAGACCGCCGAGTTGCAGGTCACCCTGAGAGATCAGGACGGCCGTCCGCAGTTCAGTCAGAAGTTGCAATCGGTCTAGATCAATACCACCCCTGTGGGGGGGTCTAATACTAAGATATCCCTCTGCAAGGTAATCAATAAGAAGGGTGAAGTTCGTGTAAATGCTACAATCTGGTAGATATCAGGCTGGAGTTGGCTATGCACGAAGACATTAAGAGCGCGTTCGAAGAGCTGAAGCGGAGCATCGCAACCTTCAATGAGCGCTGGCCCAGCAAGGTGATAGCCGCCCGGGTCTGGCGGCTGCCTTTGCTGGCGCAACAGCGGGTGCCGGACCACATCGCAGCGGAGTCCTTCGAGGGTACCGCCGCGGTGGAGCTTACCCGTGATGCCTTGCTGGCCTTCCACCTGCAGCCCGGCCAGGCGCCGGGTACCGTCAGCCGCCTGCCAGGCTATATCGCCCTCGCCGAACCTTTGATGGAGGAGGTCCTGGCCATCAACACCTGCAAGGCGGCCTTCAGCGCGGCGATCGAACAGACGCGCCTGGAGCTGGAGCTTGCGCCCGAGGCACGGCCGCGCATCATGCGCAAAGCCCTGGGCGGCGCCTTCAATACCAAGCAACTGATCCGCAAGGTCCATGGCTTTCCCGATCCGGTCCGGCAGCTGACCTTTACCTGGGCCGGCCATACCGCCGGAGGAGAGCGGGTCAAGGTGTCCAAGGTACGCGAGCAACTCAAGACCCTCGCCATGGCCCGCGCCGATCGAGAGCGGACCGCCCTGGATCGCACGCCGGAATGGCAGGAGCATCAGGCACTCAATCGCATGGCGGACGACGACATCCTGGTCCGGCACAAGAAGATCGCCCCTCATCCACGAGCGATGCTCTGGTTCGGCGAGGAGAGTCGCTATGACGCCATGATCCACGCCAACCTGCCGGTCTTCGTGGTACCGGCCCAGGACGGCATGCAGGTCGTCGACCTGCGCGATTTCGATCGTACCCAGCGCGGGGCGCTGCGACCCGACATCAAGCCGCGTCGCGAGGTGCTGGCCACACGGCTGCTGTATCTGCCCACCGACAATCCCGAACGACCCGCCGCCCAGCGCAACAACGAGGCGACGCTCAAGCGTTCGACCTACAGCCGCTGATCACCGCTGACGTTACCGAGCGGGTGGATGTCGTAACCAGATCCTTCTCCGCCGAGTGAAAAGGTAACGAAATCCTCCGCAACAGTGTCCCAATGTCAGGCTCTAATCAATAAAACATAGACATTACAATGACTTATAAATGTTGGCACGGCGAGTGCTTTATTACTGGCACAAGAACAACAAGATGCGCCGCTAACCGCCCACAACAAGAACAAGACGGCCAAGGCTCGCGAACCGATCATTTTGGAACGCTGCAGAGCAACCAAAGTAATCTGTTCACTTCCCACCTCCTTGGTGGGGCGTACTAAAGATCGATGACGTTGATGTCCGACAACAAAAACAAGAGGACAGCAGACGTACTTGAACAGGGGAGCCTCCGGGCTCCCTTTTTTCATGCCTGCAAGAAATTCGCTAGAGGGCAGGGGATGGCTGCCCTGACAGCACGATTTACCGTCCGGCTTTGGCGCATCTCGCGTCCTTGATCTATCGTGTGCGCAGCCCATCCGCCGCGGATAACCGTCATGACCCTTGCGAAGACCTTGCCCGCCCACTGGCTGAACGAGCCGAAGTGCTGGTCCGACTCGGATGGCTTGCTGCACATCAGCACTGATTGCGAGACCGACTTCTGGCAGAAGACCCAATACGGCTTCGAGCGTGATAGCGGACATTTCCGCGGTTATGCGGCCGGAGCAGACTTTACCGCCCAGGTGCGGATCACCGGGACCTTTGCCGAGCTTTATGACCAGGCCGGCCTGATGGTGCGGCAGGGCCGCGAGCAGTGGTGCAAGACCGGGCTCGAGATCAGCGATGGCATCGCCCATCTGGGCAGTGTCCTCACCCTGGGGCATTCCGACTGGGCCCTTGGCCCGATGCCGGATGCCCTGCGCGGCTTCTGGCTGCGGATGACTCTGCACAGGCAGGTGTTGCGCCTCCAGTATTCCCTGGATGGCCTGAGCTGGCCGCTGTTGCGGCTGTGCCGGTTCGCGAGCGAAGAGGGCACGGACTTGCAGGTCGGGCCCTATTGCTGCTCGCCGCAGCGCGAGGGCCTGGAGGTCAGCTTTGCCGACCTGCAGATCGGGCCGGCGATCGTCAGGGAACTGCATGACCTGAGCTGACTGCAGGGTGGATCAGCTCATCCAGTTACCGCCGTCGACGTTGTAGGTCTGGGCGACCACGAAGTCGCTGTCGCTGGACGCCAGGAACAGCGCCATGCCGACCAGGTCCTCGGCGGTTCCCATGCGGCCGTAGGGTACAGCTTCGCCGACCAGGCGCTTCTTCTCGCCCAGCGGCCTTTGCTCGTAATGGGCGAAGAGGGCGTCCACACCCTCCCAATGCTCACCGTCGACCACGCCGGGGGCGATGGCATTGACGTTGATGCGGTGCTTGATGAGGTCGAGGCCGGCCGACTGGGTCAGGCTGATGACCGCGGCCTTGGTCGCGCAATAAACGGCCACCAGGGCTTCACCGCGGCGCCCGGCCTGGCTGGCCATGTTGATGATCTTGCCGCCATGCCCCTGGGCGATCATCTGCCGGGCAGCGGCCTGCAGGGTGAACAGCGGCCCGGCCACGTTGATGGCGAACAGCCGGTCATAGCTTTCCCGCGAGATCTCGACGATGGGTGCCAGGTCGAACAGGGCGGCGTTGTTGACCAGGATATCGAGCTTGCCAGCGGTAGCGACCACCTGGGCGATGGCTGTGTCGATGGACGCCTGGTCGGTGACGTCCATGGCCAGGGCGTAGGCGCGCTCGCCCAGTTCGTTGGCGGTCTCCCTAGCTCTTTCGATATTGATGTCGGCGATGGCCACCGTTGCGCCTTCCCGCAGGTAGGCCCGGGCGAAGGCCTTGCCGATACCGCGTGCGGCGCCGGTGATCAGGGCGCTTTTTCCTTCCAGTCTGTTCATGGTCTTGGCTCCAATCGAGAGACTGGCCGAGCAGCGCGCGATCAGTCTTGGGTAAAGGGACGTTACTTGAGATAGCCCGCGCGTTTCATTTCGCGGGTCGTCGAGGTCTGGGCCGCGTTGAGGGCCTGCTCGACGCTCATCTGGCCGGTGAGGGCGGCGGAGAACAGCTTGCCGACCGAGGTGCCGATGGCCTGGAACTCGGGAATGGTCACGTACTGGATGCCGACATAGGGCACCGGCTTGGCCGAGGGATGGGCCGGGTCGGCGTGCTGCATCATTTCCAGGGTGATCTTGGCGAAGGGCGCAGCGCTCAGGTAGGCCTGGCTGTAGGTGGACTGGCGAGTGCCCGGCGGGACGTTGGAGATGCCATCCTGATCGGCCACCAGCTGGATGTATTCCTTGGAGGTCGCCCAGGTGATGAAGGTCTTGGCCGTCTCCTTGTGCTTGGCGCTCGCCGGGATCGCCAGCGACCAGGCATACAGCCAGGACGAGCCCTTGTCGGTGACCTCATGGGGCGAGGCGGCGAAGCCGACCGCATCGGCCACCTTGCTCTGGCTCTTGTCGGTGGTGAAGGAGCCGGCGACGCTGGCATCCACCCAGAGCGCGCACTTGCCGCTGTTGAACAAGGCCAGGTTCTCGTTGAAGCCGTTGCTGGAAGCCCCGGGCGGGCCGTACTTCTTCATGTTGTCGACGTAGAAGTTGGCCGCTGCCGTCCACTCGGGACTGGTCAGTTCGGGCTGCCATTGTTCGTCGAACCAGCGCGCGCCGAAGGCGTTGCCCATCAGGCTGAGCAACGCGACGTTTTCCCCCCAGCCGGCCTTGCCTCTCAGGCAGAGACCGTATTGCTCCTTGTCCGGCTGGTTGAGCTGGCTGGCGAAAGCGGCGAGTTGCGTCCAGGTCGGCTTGTCGGGCATCTGCAGGCCGGCGGCCTGGAACAGATCCTTGCGGTAGTAGGTGACGGTGCTTTCGCCGTAGAACGGCAGGGCATAGAGACGGTTGTTGACCGACAGCCCCTGGCGGACCGCCGGGAAGATGTCTTCGACGTCATAGCTGGCAGGCAGGTTGTCGAGCGGCTCCAGCCAGTTCTTGGCACCCCAGAGCGGTGTTTCATAGGTGCCAATGGTCAGCACGTCGAATTGGCCACCACCGGTGGTGATGTCGGTGGTCAGCCGCTGCCGCAGCACGTTTTCTTCGAGCACCACCCAGTTGAGCTTGATATCGGGGTGCTGTTTTTCGAAGACCTGGGACAGGCGCTGCATGCGCACCATGTCGCTGTTGTTGACGGTGGCAACGGTGACCGATTCGACGGCCTGGGCAACACCGGTCAGTCCGAGACCGGCCAGCAGCAGCAAGGCGATAGGGCGCTTCATCTTCTTCTCTCCGTGACTGCCACGGCGGGCAGCTTGTTGTTGTTATGAGCGGCTGGCCGCCGATATAAATCTGATCTCGACAGGCCCGTTGGAGAGGATTACAACAGCAGGGCCAAGCCGCTGGCTAACCTGGCACTGACCAGTTGCCGATACATTTTTGACCTGAGTCGCTCAGCGCGCCGAGGTCAAAAAAGCATCTATAGCCAGGCCGACGGCTGCGGCCTTACCCGAACGCGCAGAGGTACATCATGAAGGCGACCGCCTTCCTCGAGGCAAGGCCGGCAGAGCTGGAACTGATCCTCGCCGCGCCCGACCAGAGCTTTCGCTGGTACGAGCACGACTATCCCTACGCCTTGGCGCGCTGGAATCATCACCCCGAATACGAGATCCACCTGATCCGCCAGGGCAGCGGACGACTGCTGGCCGGCGACTATGTCGGGCCCTTTGCGGCAGGTCACGTGGCCATGATCGGGCCGGATCTGCCACATGACTGGATCGGTGATCTGCCACCTGGCGAGGTGCTCGCCGGCCGCGATGTGGTCATCCAGTTCAATGGTGACTTGCTACGCTCGTTGAGCGCCGTGGCACCGGAGCTGGGCGATTATCTGCCATTGCTGGAACAGGCCCGACGTGGTCTGGAGTTCAACGGCGATACGGCCCGGCAGGCGGCGGCCTTGATCGAGGCGATGGGCCAGGCCCGGGGCGCCGAGCGCCTGCTCAAGCTGTTCGCCTTGCTGGGTGTGCTGTCACGGGCGCCGGAACGCGAAAGGATCGTCCTGGCCAGTGCCTGTTATGCGCCGGCGCTGGATGCCCGCAGTTCCGCACGGGTGCATCAGGCCTTCGACTATCTGCTGAGCGAACTCACCGAGGATATCCGGCTGCCGGTGATCGCCAGGCGCGTCGGCATGAGCGAGGCAGGGTTTTCACGCTTTTTCAAGAAGATCACCGGCCACGGCTTCATCGAATTGGCGCGCAAGCTGCGCATCCAGCGGGCCTGTCGTCTGCTGCGGCAGGCGGAGCTGTCCATTGCAGCCATCTGCTTCGAGGTGGGCTATTCCAATCTGTCCAATTTCAACCGACATTTTCGCAACGAGACCGGACAGACGCCCAGCCAGTATCGCCAGGAACAGATAGGGACGCGGCGTCAGCAGCCGCAGAGGTGAGGGCGGGCGAGGGTGGTCATGTCCTGCCAGGAGCCTATAAAGGTAGGCGTAGCTGACGCTGGAGCGCCCGCTACGCCAAGCGGAGCCTTATTCCGCGCTGGACGGCTTGGCCCAGAGGTTGATGTCGCCTTCGACCGCATGGGTATCGATCTCGGCCAGTTCCTCGGCGGTAAAGGTCAGGTTGTCGAGGGCTGCCACGTTTTCCACGATCTGCTCGGGCCGACTGGCGCCGATCAGGGCGCTGGTGATGCGTGGGTCGCGCAGGGTCCAGGCCAGGGCCAGCTGCGCCAGGCTCTGGCCGCGACGCTTGGCGATGGCATCCAGGGCGCGTACCCGGGCCAGGTTCTCGTCGGACAGATGACCTTGCTGCAGCGACTGGCCACCGGGCTGGTTGACCCGGGCTTCGGCTGGAACGCCATTGAGGTACTTGTCGGTCAGCAACCCCTGGGCCAGGGGCGTAAAGGCGATCACGCCACTGCCGATTTCCTCGGTCGCCTCCAGCAGATCCTTTTCGATCCAGCGATTGAGCAGGTTGTAGGCCGGCTGATGGATCAGCAACGGGATCTTCCAGTCGGCCAGCAACTTGGCCATTTCCCGGGTCTTGGTCCCCGAATAGGAGCTGATGCCGATATAGAGCGCCTTGCCTTGCTGGACCGCCGAGGCCAGGGCACTGGCGGTTTCTTCCAGCGGGGTGTGCTCGTCGAAACGGTGCGAATAGAAGATGTCGACGTAATCCAGGCCCAGGCGCTTGAGGCTCTGATCCAGGCTGGCCAGGACGTATTTGTGCGAGCCGCCACCTTGGCCATAGGGCCCGGGCCACATGTCCCAGCCGGCCTTGCTGGAAATGATGAGTTCGTCGCGGTAGGCCGCGAAGTCTTCGCGCAGCAGCCGACCGAAATTGATTTCGGCGCTGCCATAGGGCGGCCCGTAATTGTTGGCCAGGTCGAAGTGATTGATGCCCAGATCGAAGGCGGTGCGCAGCAGAGCGCGTTGACGATCCAGCGGCGTGGTGTCGCCGAAGTTGTGCCACAGGCCCAGCGACAGCGCCGGCAGCACGAGACCACTGCGACCCACGCGGCGGTAAGGAATACGGTCATAGCGATCGGAAGCGGCTTGATAAGCCATGCAAAACTCCTTGGGATGGAATACGTGTTGGAAACCCAGGACATTCGCGCGCGGTGACACAGGCAGAGGCGCGACAACCGGAAAGAACTCCGGGAACGGACGCCATCCGATTAAAGCCGCCAGCGGCGTCTTGTACAAACGGGCGCTGCGGAATTTGCGGTACCGGTGGGCGGCTAGCGGCGATCTGAATCCCTGGAGCCGTAATGTCAGGCAAACTGACGAGGTCGTGGCGAATTGGAGAAAGCCGCCAGCGTGAAAAGGCAGACACCCCTGGTGCAGCACTCCATAACCATAACTTCGCATAATGTATATTATGTTAAATCTGATATGGGCCTGGGCTGACAACTGCCCTTTGCCATCCCATTCGGCGTCTAACGTTCTCGCCAATCCAGCCAGCAGACTCCACTCTCGCTTCCCTACCCTGGCGCTGCCGATCAGCATGTTTTGCAAGACGTGCTGCTTCGAGCAGGATTTCGTTCAGTGACGACCCTGAAGACGCGTCCGTTACGAACGACGCCTTCAGGATCTCCAGACCGATCGCCGCAACGTCCAGCGACCCTCAGGTCGCCAGGACCTGCTCCAGTCGCTGCAAGCGCTCCCGGTACACACGCCGTGCGGCCAGCGCGTCTTCCAGGGTCACGGCGACGAAACGGGCTTTCTGATTCGGCTGCAGCTGGCCGATCAGATCCAGGTCACTGCTGATGACCGTGCCGATCATGGCGTAGCCGCCGCCAGACACCGCGTCTCGGTGCAGGACGATGGGTTCGAGGCCCGCCGGCACCTGGATCGAGCCGATGGGATAACAGCTGTCGACGATATTGGACGGATCCGAGCCGGCGCCAAAGGGTTGTTCGCGCGGCGTGAATTGCAGCGGCCGACCGCCCTTGAATCTATAGCCGATGCGATCGGCTTCGGAGCCTACCGTCCAGGTATCGGCGAAGAACGCCTCGGCGGCGTCCGCGGTCAGGCGGTGATGATAGAGACCCGGCACGACCCGCAGGATCACCTCGCCGCCGCAAGCCGGCACCAGGTCGCCTGGCAACCGGACGCCAGGCCTGGCGCCTGTCGCCGGGGTGTCGACAGCCAGTTCGTCACCCGCGGCGAGCCTTCGACCCTGGAAGCCGCCCAGGCCGCCCAGGGTGTACGTCGAGCGACTGCCCAGCACCTCGGGCACATCGAAGCCGCCCGCCACGGCCAGATAGCCACGGGCACCGGCCTTGAGGTAATCGAACTTGAGCACCTGGCCGGCGCGCACGCTGAAGGCTTCGTCCAGCGGCATCTCGGCGCCGTCCAGGCGTGGCGTCATGCGCGCGCCGCTCAGGGCGACCAGGGCGTCTTCGGCGAATAGCAGCTCCGGACCGAGCAAGGTGCATTCCAGGGCCGCGGCGCCGGCTGCGTTGCCCACCAGCAGATTGGCCGCGCGCAAGGCATAGCTGTCCATGGCACCCGACGGCGGAATGCCCAGGTGGTAGTAGCCTTCGCGACCGAGGTCCTGGATCGAGGTGGCCAGGCCAGGTTTGAGTACCTTGATCATGCCGACTCCTCCATCAGGGTGCGCGGATAGCCACGGGGATCGTCGAGGAAGGCGTCCAGGGAAAAGTCCACCGGCCGGATATTCAGGGTGAAGCTACCCTCCTCTACCTCGGCCAGCATCCGGTCGTACTCGGCACGGTCGATGGCGCGGAAACGGACGATGTCGCCGGGCCGGAAGAACACCATGTGCTCCTGCAGGTAATCGAGGCGCTGCGCCGGATCGTAGATGGGCGCCGGCGTCACACCGAACATCTGGTAGCCGCCGGCGCCCCGTACCGAATAGATGCAGCCGAAGCAGCCGCCGTGGCCGAGGGTCTGCCTGGGTGTGTCGGTGCGGGGTCGCAGGTACTTGGGGACCTGCAATTGCCGCTCGGACTCCACCATCTGGAACATGAACGGCAATCCGGCGACGAAACCCACCATGGACACGAACCAGGGCGCGCCGCTGTGGGCGGCGATAAAGGCTTCGACGTCGGCCAGGCCGTTGATGCGCGCAGCGTATTCCAGATCGGTGGCGGACGGATCCTGGTGGCGATCGCGAAAGCGCATCAGCGTCTCGTGGGTCCAGGGATCGTTGTAGAGCACCGGGATTTCGATCAGCCGCGTGGCCAGTTGACGCTCGGCCACCGCCTGGTCTTCCACGCCCTGGACGGCTGCCAGGAGCCGGTCGGGGGGCAGCACATCGGGATCGAAACGGATCTGGAAGGAGGCATTGGCCAGGCAGATGTCGTGGATACCGGGCAATTGCAGCGCCTGCACCGCACGGGTCATGGCCAGGCCACGGAAAAACGCCTCCAGGGACATGCTTTCGGACAATTCGACGAACAGGTGCTCGTCGCCGCCGAAGCTATAGCGGATCGCGGTCGTCATGCGGAAATCTCCTCGGCCAACCAGTGTTCCAGAGTACCGGTGTCGAAGCGCGCTTCGATCACCCAGGGTTCGTCCAGCAGACGGCGATGCAGGCTGGCGGTGGTGGCCATGCCGCTCAGACGCAATTCGTCCAGCGCCTGGCGGGCACGGGCCAGGGCCTCGCCGCGATCGGCGCCATGGGCGATGAGCTTGGCCAGCAGCGAGTCGTAATAAGGGGGTACCCGATAGCCCGCGTAGAGATGACTGTCGACCCGGATGCCCGGGCCCTGCGGCCAGGCGAGCTGCTCGACCGTCCCGGGGCTGGGAAAGAAGTTGCGCGCCGGATCTTCGGCGTTGAGTCTCAGCTCGATGGCGGCGCCCTGCAGATGGATGTCTTCCTGGCGCAGCCCCAGGGGTTCACCCCCGGCGATGCGCAGCATGGCCTGGACCAGATCGATACCGGTGACCATCTCGGAGACCGGGTGCTCGACCTGGATGCGGGTGTTCATCTCGATGAAGAAGAATTCGCCGCGGGCTTCATCGAACAGGTATTCCAAGGTCCCCGCGCCGCGATAGCCGAGGCGTTCGGCCAGGCGTACCGCGCTGGCGCAGAGGGTCTCGCGCTGGGCAGCGTTCAGCACCGGCGATGGCGCTTCTTCCAGGAGCTTCTGGCGGCGCCGCTGCAACGAGCATTCGCGCTCGAACAGATGCACGGCGCGCTGGCCATCGCCAAGGATCTGCACCTCTATATGACGAGCGCGCTCGATGAAGCGCTCCAGATAGAGGGCGCCGCTGCCAAAGGCGGTCTGGGCTTCGCGCTGGGCGATGGGAAATTCCCGCGCCAGCTCGGCGGCGTCGCGGGCCAGGCGGATGCCCCGGCCTCCTCCCCCGGCCGCTGCCTTGATCAGCAACGGATAGCCCACCGTCTCGGCTGCCGCTATGGCGGCCTCTATGTCAGCCGGTTCGCTGGCAGAGCCCGGGACCACCGGGACACCAGCCGCCTGCGCGGTGCGTCGTGCCTCGGCCTTGTCGCCCATGCGGAGGATGATGTCACCCGAAGGACCGACGAAGACGGCACCCGCCGCCTCCACTGCATCGGCAAAGGCGGCGTTCTCGGCCAGAAAGCCATAGCCGGGATGCACCGCATCGGCGCCGCTGTCATGCAAGGCCTGGAGCAGGGCCGCTATATTGAGGTAGCTGCGATCCGCCCGCGCCGGGCCGATCACCACCACGGCATCGGCCTGGCGCGCCGCCAGGGAATCCTGGTCGGCCTCGCTGCAGGCCAGCACCGTCTCGATGTCCAGCGCCTTGGCGGCGCGCAGGATACGAACGGCGATCTCGCCACGATTGGCCACCAGCAGACGGCGGATGCCGCTCCCTGACGTACTCACGAGGCGGCTCCGCTCAGGGTGGCCAGCAACTGACCCGGCTCGACCGGGTCACCGTCCTCCACCGCGAAGGCCGTCAGGGTCCCGTCCACCTCGGCGTGGACCTCCGAGAATTGCTTCATCACCTCGACCAGGCCGATCACCGTGCCGGCGGTGACGGTTTCCCCGACCTCCACATAGGGCGCCGCATCGGGCGTGGGTTTGCGATAGAACGTTCCGGGCAAGGGCGAGAGCACCGAATGTTCGGCCATGACGATTCCTCTTCTAGGCAATGTTGTCGGAAAGGCAGGCGTAGCGAAGGACTGGAGGACCCGGCGTCTTGGCGCCGGTGTCCGCATGAAAACTAGCCGGCGCCCGGGGCGCGGATGGCGATGCCGGCGGCGTCCAGGCGCAGGCGGATGGCCTGGGCCAGGCCCAGCGCACCGGGGGTATCGCTGTGCAGGCAGATGGATTCGAAGGCCACCTCGACCTCGCCCCCTTCCACCGTGGCGACCCTGCCCTGCTGGCAGGCTCTGAGCACCCGTTCGGCCACGGCCTGGGGATCCAGCGCGCCCATGCGCCGGACCAGCACGATGGACCCGCTGGCGTCATAGTCCCGGTCGGCATAGAACTCGCGCACCAGGGGCTGGCCCAGCTCGCGACCGATGCGCCAGGTGGCCGAATCGGGCAGGCAGTAGAGCAGCAGCCCGGGTTCGAGCCGTTGCAGCGTCTCCACCAGCAGCCGCGCAGCCGCCTCGTCCCGCGCCAGGTGCATGAACAGCGCGCCATGGGGTTTGAGGTGCTGCAGCCGCAGGCCATGCAATCGGGCGAATTCACGCAGGGCGCCGAGCTGATAGACGATATCGGCCACCAGTTCTTCGGCGGGCATCTGCAGGGGCCGGCGGCCGAAACCCACCAGATCGCGATAACCCGGATGGGCGCCGATGGCCACGTGGCGCGCCTTGGCCTGCAGCACGGTGCGCTGCATGAGGGCGGGATCGCCGGCATGGAAGCCGGTGGCGATATTGGCCGAGCTGACCAGGTCGAGCAGCTGGTCATCCACGCCATCGCCCAGCGTCCAGGCGCCAAAGCCCTCGCCCATGTCGGAATTGAAGTCCACCTCGATCATTGCGGTATTCCCTGGCAGTGGTGCGGTGTCCTCGACCTTAGGACTGCCCTGCCCCCTTGGGAAGATTTATTATCCAAGGTCTAGCGTTCGGAAAAATCGATACCTCAGGACAGTCGTCATGGCCCTTACCCTGCGTCAGCTGCGCTACTTCACCGCGACCGCCGAACTGGGGCAGATCTCCCAGGCGGCCATCCACCTGAACATTTCCCAGTCGGCGGTGACCAGTGTCATCCAGGAACTGGAGGGTCTGCTGGGCGCCAGTCTGTTCGTCCGCTCGGCGCAAGGGATGGCGCTGACCGATGCCGGCCGGCATTTCCTCAACCATGCCTACGGCATCCTGCGCGGGGTCGACGATGCCCTGAGCAGCGCCCTGCCCGACCATCGCGCCAGCGGCGAGTTGCGCATCGCCGCCAGCTATACGGTGATCGGCTACTTCCTGCCGCACCATCTGCAACGCCTGGCGCAGCTCTATCCCGAGGTGACGGTGGCGGTGCACGAACAGGAGCGCCAGGCCATCGAGGAGGCGCTGCTGGACAGGCGCATCGACATGGCGGTGGTCCTGACCGCCAACCTGACCCACGAGGACATCGTCTCCGAGACGCTCTTCAATTCCGAACGCCGTCTCTGGCTGCCCAGTGGCCACCCCCTGCGCGATCGACCCAATGTCAGCCTGGCCGATGTCGCCCGGGAGCCCTATGTGCTGCTGACCGTCGACGAGGCGAAACAGAGTGCCAGGCGCTACTGGCGCCAGGCAGGCCTTGAACCCCAGGTGCGCTTGCGGACCAGCTCGGTGGAGGCCGTGCGCAGCATGGTGGCTAACGGCAGCGGCGTGGCCATCCTCTCCGACCTGGTCTATCGCCCCTGGTCGCTGGAGGGCAAGCGCCTGGAGACGCGCACCCTGGTGGAGCCCATCACGCCCATGAGCGTGGGGCTGGCCTGGCACCGCGAACACCCCCTGACACCGGCCATGCAGGCCTTTCGCAGCTACTTCCACAGCGCCTTTCTGGCACCCCAGCAACCGGGGGCGCGACGTTAGCAGAAGATTAAAATCCTCATGATCGAAAGGATTTCGTATTAGCAGCGTTATCAGCAACTGAAATCCTCACGGTCTTGAGGATTGCGCTGCCTTTCCCTTTGGCGTTAGCCTGATCCCCACGCTCGTGAGGATAAATCATGCAGTTGATACTCAAGAATGCCGCCGACCTGGGCGCCCTCGTCCGCCAGGCGCGCAAGGCCCAGTCGCTGCGCCAGGACGATGCCGCCGGCAGTCTCGGCGTCAGTGAAAACTTTCTCGGCAAGGTCGAGCGCGGTGGCGAAACCGTCCAGTGGGGCAAGCTGTTCCAGGTACTGGAAGGCCTGGGGGTGCGTCTGATTGTGGATCTGCCCCCTGAAGTGGCAGACCAGCCGGATACTCGGACACCATGAGGCGTGAACTCCTGGCCTGGATCGACGACCAGCTGGTGGGTCGGCTGGCTGACGAGAACGGTATCTGGTCGTTCCGGTACGAATCCGATTGGCAGGCCTTCGGGCTCTGTCCGCAATTGCCCTTGCAGCGCGAGCCGCTGATCGATGGCAGTTCGCAGCGACCGGTGCAGTGGTACTTCGACAATCTGCTGCCCGAGGAAGGCCAGCGGCAACTGCTCGCCCAGGATGCGCGCCTGGATGCCGCCGATGCCTTCGCCCTGCTGAGTTGGTACGGCGCCGAATCCGCCGGCTCCCTGACCCTGCTCGCCGAAGGTCAGCAGCTGCCGCCGGGGGATCGCCGCCCCCTGAGCGATGCCGATCTCTCCCGGCGAATCCAGGCCATGCCGCAGCTGCCACTGACCCACGAGGCGCACAAGCGCATGTCGCTGGCCGGCGCCCAGCACAAGTTGGCGGTGATCCTCGATGGCCAGGGACTGCAGGAACCCGTGGGCGCCCTGCCCTCCACCCATATCCTCAAGCCGGACCATCCCCACGAGGCCTTCGCCCACTCGGTGATCAACGAGTGGTTCACCATGCGCCTGGCGGGTCTGGCCGGGCTGAAGGTTCCCGCCGTCGAGCGCCGCTACGTGCCCGAGCCGGTCTATCTGATCGAGCGCTTCGACCGCCTCCGTACCCCGGGCGGCTGGCAGCGGCGCCATGGCATCGACGCCTGCCAGGTGCTGGGGCTGGACCGTCATTTCAAGTACCAGGCGGGTAGCGTGGAGCGCCTGGCCGAACTGGCCCGGCTGTGCGAGGCGCCCGCCGTGACCCGGACGCGGCTGTTCCACTGGCTGGCCTTCAACGTGCTGGTGGGCAATACCGATGCCCATCTGAAGAATCTGGGCTTTCTGGTCTCAACCCGTGGGCTGGCCCTCGCGCCCTGCTATGACCTGCTCTGCACGGCCGTATACGAGAGCCGCGCCTTCGATCAGCAGCGCTGGCCGGACGCGACCACCCTCGCCTGGCCAATCCTGGGTGAAAACCGGCTGGTGGCCATCGACCGCGAGCGACTGCTGGATGCAGCCGAAGCGCTGGGTATCAAGCGCTCGCCGGCTGCTGCCCAATTGCAACGCCTGCGCCAGCGCCTGCCCCTGCAGGCTCAGCAATTGCTGGAACAGACCGAGCGGGAAAACCAGGCCCTGGCCGGCGCGCGACCGGAGTTGCGGGCGGTCTTCGCCGGCGAGTTGCGCTGTCTGCGCGCGATCAGGGCGCTGATCGCCGAACAGGTCGAGCGGCTGGCCTGACGGCCACGCTCAAAGCGGCAACACCGCCAGCAGGCGTTCGCGTCTGAGCTGCTGCAGGCCGGCAATCAGCTCCCGCGTGGGCGTGCCGCTCGTGAACTGTTGCAGCCGTTGACCGGCGACCGATCCCAGCCATTCCAGCTCGTTCGAGCCCGCCGGCTCGACCGCCAGCAGCAGGCAGTCCCCGCCCAGCCGGGACAACAGCCGTACGATACGGCTCCGCGTACCCTGGGTGAGCCACTCCTCGTGCAGCTCGCCGACGTCCTCCAGCTGCAGCACCGGGAGGTCGCTGCAGCCGGGCAAGCCGCTGCGCAATTCCGCCGTCACCGCGGGGTCGAGATCGCCATGCAGGATGACCAGCGCCACGGCCGGTCGGAGGTCGTCTACCGCTGTCCAGCATTGGCTCGTCATGCGGGACCTCCTGGTGATCGATCGTGGCCTGGGTTCAGGCGAAGGCGTTGTGGTAGGCGTTGAGCGCCGGGGCACCCCCGAGGTGAACATAGAGTACCCGGCTGCCCTTGGCGATCTCGCCACTGCGCGCCATGGCGATCAGCCCGGCCATGGATTTGCCCTCGTAGACCGGGTCGGTGAGCATCCCTTCCATCTGCGCGGTGTAGCGGATGGCCTCGACGGTGGGACCATCCGGCAGGCCGTAGTCCGGTCCGCAGAAACGCGGCTCGATGATGACGTCCTCGTCACGAATCTCCTTGTCCAGGCCAATCATCTCGGCGGTGTTGCGCGCGATCTTGGTCACCGCGGCGCGGGTCATCTCGGCGTCCGCCGCCGTGTCGATGCCGATCAGGCGCCGCTCGCGCTCCTGGGCGCGAAAGCCCACCACCATGCCGCCCTGGGTAGAACCGGTACAGGTGGCCGTCACCACGGTATCGAAGAAGAGGCCCTGCTCGCGCTCCTGGCCGGCCAGTTCATCGGCGAAATGGGCATAGCCGAGGCCACCCAGCGGATGGTCCGAGGCGCCGGCGGGAATGGCGTAGGGCTTGCCGCCCTCACGCCGCACCTCATCCAGAGCACGCTCCCAGGTGGCCTTCACCGCGGTGGAATAACCCTCGCCTTCCAGCAGCGTCTGGGCGCCCATCAGGCGGGACAGCAGGATGTTGCCGACCTTGTCGTAGACCGGGTCTTCCCACTTGATCCACTCCTCCTGGACCAGCCGGCACTTCATGCCCAGCACCGCGGCGACGGCCGCGACCTGGCGCGTGTGGTTGGACTGAATGTTGCCGATGGAGACCAGGGTGTCGCAGCCCTGTGCCAGGGCATCGGCGGCCAGCCATTCCAACTTGCGCACCTTGTTGCCGCCATAGGCGAGACCGGAGGAGACGTCGTCACGCTTGGCCCAGAGTTCGATACCGAGGTCCTTCGACATGCGCTCCAGCTTGTGCAGGGGCGATGGGAAATAACCAAGCTTGACGCGGGGAAAACGCTTTTCGAGATCCAGGGACATAGCAGCGACTCCAGTGGTGAGAGAACGCCTTCAATGCTAGGGAAAACCCTGAAAAAGATGCTTTCGAATGAGCGGTACGAAACCTGCTTTCCTTTTGACTGACTCCCAGAATCCGCGTGGATGTTCCTCCAACAACCACTTTCCAAGGAGAATCTTTCGATGAGCGAAGCTGCGGAACTGACCCCGGTAGAACGCAAGATCCTGCGCGCCCTGCAGCAGGACGGCCGGCTGAGCAATGCCGAGCTGGCCCGCCAGGTGGCCCTGAGCCCGAGCGCCTGCTGGAACCACACGCGCAAGCTGTTCGAGAGCGGCGTCATCACCAGCGTCAGGGCTCATGTGGACCCCAAGGCGGTGCAACGGGAAACCGCGGTACTGGTGGGCGTGGTGCTGGACAGGTCGACCCCGGATTCCTTTGAGGCCTTCGAAGCGGCCGCCCGCGCCCTGCCCCCGGTGCTGGAGTGTTACCTGGTGGCCGGCGACGTCGACTACTTCATCAAGCTCAGGGTCAAGGACATCGCCGCTTTCAATCGCCTGCACAGCGAACGGCTGATCGCCCTGCCCGGCGTGCGCCAGGTACGCACCTTTTTCGTGCTGAACGAAGTCAAGACCGAGGGGCTGTTGCCTATCTGAACAGGCGGGTGGCGCCCAGGGAGGGACGGGTGCCGAGCGGCACCCGTTCAGATAAGGGATTTCACCGAGGGCGGCGTCCTGATTCGACGCCGCCTCAGGTCATTACACGACCACGTTCAACAGCAACACCACGATCAAACCGACCACGGCGACGATCGATTGCACCACTGAAATAGTCTTGGTGGCTTCGCCCATCGTCATGCCGAAGGATTCCTTCACCATCCAGAAACCTGCATGGTTGGCGTAGTTGAAGAACAGCGAGCCGCAGCCAATGGACAAGGCCAGCAGCGGCAGGTTGAGGCTGGGATCGGCACCGGCGAGCGGCGCCAGCAAGCCGGCAGCCCCTACGATACCTACCGTGGCGGAACCGGTAGAGACCGAAAGCAACATGGCGATCAACCAGCCGAGGACCAGCGGAGGGAACGCCGACTGCTGAGTCAGGTGGACAATCGCATCGCCCACCTTGGCGCTGGTCAGCAGCTGCTGAAAGGCACCGCCGCCGGCGATGATCATGATGATCGAGGCGATTGGCTTGAGGCTCTTGCCCAGGGATTCGCGCAAGTGCTCCGCATCGCCGCCGCGCGCGAGTACCAGACTCGCCCCGGCGAACAGCACGCCCAGCAGCATCGCTATCAGCGGATTGCCGAGGAAACCGGCCATTTTCAGCAGCGCATTGTCCTTGGCCAATACCATCTCGGCGACGGCATGGATGAGCATCAGGATCGCCGGCAGCAAGGCTGCCAGCACGCCAAGGTATACGCTAGGGCCTGGTTTATCGTCGGCTTTTTCAGCCAGGGTGAACTGATCCAGCAACACCTGATCGGGCCGAGTGCTCATGCGCGGGGAAATGAAAGCGCCATACAGTGGGCCGCCCAGGATCATGGCCGGGATAGCCGCCAGGAAACCATAGAGCATGGTCGGCCCGACCGAGGTTTTCAGCGCGGCGATGGCCGTCAACGGGCCAGGGTGCGGCGGGACCATACCGTGCATGGCGGCCAGTGCGGCGATCACCGGAACGCCCACATAGACATAGGCTGACCCCTTGAAGCGCGCCTGACTTTCCAGCTTGCGCGCCACGCTGAAGATCAGCGGTAGCATGATCACCAGGCCGACCTCGAAAAACATCGGAATGCCAATCACGAACGCGACCATCATCATCGCCCACGGAATCATCCGATCCGATGTGCGCTTGAGGATGACCGCGGCAATCTGCTCGGTGACGCCGGCGTCCGCAAGTATCTTGCCGAGCATCGCCCCCAGCGCGATGACCACCCCCACTGCCCCCAGTGTCTTGCCGGCGCCGGTGACCAGCTGGGAGACGATGCGATCCGGCTCCATACCGGTTGCAAAGCCTACGCCGACGGAAACTACCAGCAACGCCAGCAGCGGGTGCATTTTGAGACGCGAGACGATCAGCACTACCAGCACCACGACGCTGATCAATGCAGTCAGTAACAGATCTATATCTAAGGGAGTCATGAAAGGTTCTCGGTTGGGCTGGTGCCAAACTCTTGTAAGAGGGTGAGATGAATGGCCTCTGCAACGGCTAGGTTGCAGCGTTCGTCTTTCTAGAAACCAAATAACCTGCGAGGCGCCTGCACCAGCAGCGCGGCGCTGGCTTGCGCGGAGAGCTCCAGGGCGTGCAACTGGTCGACGGCGGTGGCGAAGTCAACGCTTTGCTCATGCTGCGTATGTGGCCAGTCGCTGCCCCACACCAACTGATGCAGGCCAACGCTTTTTTCCAGCAACGGGAATGCCCTTCGAGCGAAATCAATGTTCTGTTGTGGCGTACCTCCCAGACGATAGACTCCCGATACCTTGATCCAGATCGAGCCTTTCGATCCGGCCTCGAGCAACTCGCCGAACCCGGGCTGATCGAGACCCGCATTCGCGTCCGGCCGCCCCAGGTGATCGATCACCACTTTCACGCCGAAGGGCGTCAATTGCCGGATCAAGCCCGGCAGATCCCTGACTTCCCGATGCAGCTCGACATGCCAGTCGAGATCGGCGATATCGCTGAAAAACCCTTGCCAGGCGCTGTCACGAAAATCAGGTAACGTCTTGCCGATCAGGTTCAGGCGCACGCCGACCACGCCCAGTTGCGCCATGTCATTCAAGGTGGAACGACTGATGCCTGGCTCCAGCACGACCACACCGCGCAACTGCTGAGGTGCTTGCTGCAACGCCGCCAACAGGTAGCTGTTGTCGGTGCCAAGGAAACTTGGTTGCACCAGTACTCCGTGACTCAGACCATGGGTGTGCAAATGCTCAAGGTACTGATCAAGCGTGGCGTCGTACTCGGGACTGTAGCGGCGTGCGCCGATCAGCTGCAGATCACGGCTGAACACATGGGCATGGGCGTCAATGCCGGTGATCGACTTGGAGCGAGGAGCTGACATGGGTTTCATCTACTGAAGGTGGGGATCATCACGCCCGAGCGCGCTGATTGCCGTTGATAGTGGCCGGAACGGCGGTGGCATTGGCTTCAAGGTCCCTGCCCCGGGTTTCAGGCAGGCAAAGTGCGGCAAGCACCCCTACGCCGTAGGCGATTCCGGCATCGATACCGATCGCCGAACCCAACGACATGGAATCACTCATGTGCCCGACCAGGAATGGAAATACAGCGGACAGCACCCGGCCGAAGTTGTAGCAAAAGCCAACGCCGGCGCCGCGTACATCGGCCGGGTAAAGTTCGTTGAAGAACGCCCCCAGACTGGCCGGAATACCGGCGGCGAAGAACCCCAGCGGGAATCCCAGGAACAGCATCTGCGTATTGGTCAGCGGCAGAAATACGTAGCACTGCACCGTGACCACGCAGCACAGGGCAAACAGCACAATGTTCCTACGACGGCCAATGCGATCGATCAAATAGCCGCTGGCCACACAACCACACCAGAAGGCGAGGATGATCACCGCCAGATAGCCGCCCGAGTTCAGCACCGACAGATGGCGCTCGGTCTTGAGGAAAGTGGGTAACCAGGTCATTACCGCGTGATAGCCACCGTGCGCGCCCAGTCCCAGCAGTCCGCCAAACAGCGTCACGCGTATCAGTTCCGGGCGAAAAATGCCCGCGAGCGACGTGAAGAAACTCTGCGGAATGGCGTTGTCTTCCTGCAGACGCCGGAAGCTGTCCGGCTCCTCGACGTTACGACGCACCCAGATGATCAGGAACGACGGCAGCAACCCGACCAGGAACATCACCCGCCAGGCCATGTCCTGCGGCACAGCGGTATAGATCAGCGTGAACACCCCGACCGCCAGGCCCCAACCTACCGCCCAGGCACTTTGTACAGTGCCCATGACCTTGCCGCGATAGCGCGGATTGATCGTCTCGGCCATCAGCACCGCGCCGGCCGCCCACTCCCCGCCAAGTCCGAAACCCTGCAGCGCCTTGACCACCAACAGCTGATTGAAGCCCGTGACGAAAGCCGAGAGAAAGGTGAAGAACGAGAACCACAGAATCATCAACTGCAAGGTGCGCACACGGCCGTAGCGGTCAGACAACGTCCCACCCACCCAGCCACCGAGTGCCGAGGTGACGAGGGTAACGCCGCTGATCAATCCGGCATCGCCCTTGGTCAGCGCGAAAGCGGCGATCAGCGCCGGAATCGCCAGACCGAACATCTGTACTTCCAAGGCGTCGAGCGACCATCCGCCGAAGCAGGCCCAAAATGTCTTGCGCTCACGAGGAGTGATGTGGCGATACCAGCTGAACATGAGTCTTATCCTTATAGGTGTTACGCAAGACAGCCGACGGCCAACCCGCCGCGACAGGATCGACGTTGGCAACCAAACAGCAATCGGGCGGCGATCTAGCCGCCGCAGAACGCTTGGCTACGCAAACCGGCGTTAGCGAATATCCACGCTGTAGCGGAAATGCTCCGCGTGGCCGCGCGAGCGACGCCACTCCAGCGGGCTACCCGCGTAATCGCGGGCCAACCGCTCGATCACGATCACCGGACTGTTGACCGGTACCTGGAGCAGGCGGGCATGCACGTCATTCACCGATTCGGCGGTCAGGGTTTCTTCGGCCGATGCAACAACCTGTCCGCACACTTCTTCGTAGATCGGATACAGCAGCGGCCCTTCGCGACTGAGGTCGATCTCCAGCAGCGCCTGAAACCGCTGGCGGGGCAGCCAGATTTCTTCGGCGAGCACCGGCTTAACATCGAGCAGACGCACACGGACAATACGAATGACCAACGCATCGGCGGGCAAGCCTAGCGCTTGCGCCACGGCCGAAGGCGCGGCAACGGGCTCGATCGAGAGGATGCGACTCTCCGGAACCTGGCGCTCACCGGAAACAGTCTGGAATCGGAAGAAGCGGAACAAGGAGGATTGAAACTGCGCCCGTCGAATGAACGTCCCGCGCCCTTGCTGACGCTCCAGAATGCCCTCACTGACCAAGGCATCAATCGCCTTGCGCACCGTGCCGGTGGACAGCTGATATTCCGCAGACAGCGCCGCTTCGGTAGGGATCGCCTCCCCCGGACGCCAGCGATTATTGGCGATCTGCTCAGCCAATTGGTCACGCAGGCGCTGGTACAGCGGCAGTCGGGCATCACTGGATAAAGAATTCATAGACTTTATTCACCTTGTTATCTAGTCATCTATATGAATCTTGCCGCGAGTATTTGCCCAGACAACCTGGCTGTCAAGGAAGGGCCTTTTGTCTCGCTGACGAATGGCTGCCCGACCGCCCTTGTCATCGACGGGCAGGCCTTCATCGGGAATGTCAGATCCTGGCCGATTGCTGCCCCGAACCAAGGGCAGCTAAGGGTCGATAGTTCGAAGATCCAAAGCTGCCAATCGAGGCCCTCCCCGACCAGGAGTCGCCCCTGTTTCGGAAATCGGCAAGAGGGTCAGGCCTTTACGGCCAGGGCCAGGATGGTCGCCACCAGCGCCTGGGTGCGTGGAACCAGGGTATCGAGCAGCAGGAATTCGGCGTCGGTGTGTACCTTGCCGCCCACGGGGCCCAGGCCACAGAGGGTGGGCACGCCCAGGCTGGCGGTAAAGCCGGAGTCGGCGCAACCGCCGGTGAATTCGCCCTCGACGCTGAAGCCGAGGTCCTGGGCCTCGCGCTGGTAGAGTGCCAGCAGGTCGTGGCTCAGGTGCGCTTCCATCGGCAGGAACAGGCAGGTGGGCTCGACGCGGGCGGATGTCCCCGGCACCTCCACCTCGGCGACGATGGCCTCGATGCGCGCCTGCAGCGCGGGCCAGTCGGCCAGGGCGACGAAGCGCACGTCCAGGCGCGCGGTGGCGCTGGGCGCGACGGTATTACTGGAGGTGCCACCCTCGATGAGGCCGACGTTGGTGGTGATACCGCGCTCGTAGTCGGTCAGGGCGTGCAGCTTGGCCACCTTGAGCGCCAGGGCCTGGATGGCACTGGCGCCCTCGGCGTGGCTGACGCCAGCATGGGCGGCACGACCGCTCACGCTGATGGCCAGGGTGGCGCCGCCCTTGCGCGCCTTGACCACGTTGCCACTGACCCGCCCGGGCTCGCAGTTGAGCACGGCCCGGGCGCCGCGGGCCGCCGCTTCCAGGTGCGGGCGGGCCGTGCCGGAACCGATCTCTTCGTCGCCGGTGTAGAGCACCCGTACCGGAAACGGCAGCTCGCCGGCGCGCTTCAGCGCGCGCAGCGCGAAGCAACTCGCCACCAGTCCACCCTTCATGTCCGCGACGCCGGGGCCATAGGCCTG
>NZ_WHOV01000137.1:0-21265 GCF_009765395.1 Pseudomonas sp. BAV 4579
CAGAGATTCGCGCCGTCACCGCTCGTGACGCGACCTGGTAAGCAGTATAGTTCCGGCAAAAGTCCCCTGGCTTCCGATAAAAACGCCCGACCGATATGCAAAAATCCAATAACCCGGCGGGACGTCTCGACTGGGACGATCTCAGATTCTTCCTCGAAGTGGCGCGCACCCAGAAGGCCAGCGCCGCGGCCCGGCGGCTGGGGGTGGACTACACCACCGTCTCGCGGCGGATCGCCGCCCTGGAAAAGGCGCTGGGGGCGCTGCTGTTCGAGAAGTCGCGCAGCACCGGTTTCAGCCTCACGATGGAAGGCCAGCGCCTGCTGGTGCACGCGGAAACCCTGGAAAGCACCCTGCAGACCGCCTGCGAGCAGATCTCCGACACCCGGCTGGCGCCGTCCGGCCAGGTGCGTATCGGCGCCACCGAAGGCTTCGGCAGCTACTTCGTCGCGCCCCAGCTGAGCTTCTTCCAGGATCGCTATCCCGGCATCACCCTGGAGGTGCTGCCGGTGCCGCACTTCGTCAACCTGTCGCGGCGCGAAGCCGACATCGCCATTACCCTGGAGCGGCCCGAGCGCGGGCCCTATGTCTGCCGCAAGCTGTGCGACTACCGCCTGCGGCTCTATGCCACCGCCGACTATCTGGCCAGCCACCCACCCGTCACGCAGCTAGCCGATCTGCAGCGCCACAGATTCATCACCTATGTCGACGATCTCGCCTTCAGCCCTGAACTGCTCTATTTGGAGCGGATCCTGCCCGAGGCCAGCAGCGGCCTGCGCAGCACCAGCGTGATCGCCCAGTACCAGGCGGCCCTGTGCGGACACGCCCTGGCCATCCTGCCGTGCTTCGTCGCCGAGCCCGATCCGCGACTGGTGGCGCTGTTGCCGGAGCAGATCCAAATCACCCGGCAATTCTGGCTCTATTACCGAGAAGACCTGCGCCGCCTGCGGCGCATCACCCTGGTGACCGACTATCTGCGCGCCTGCACCGACGCCAATCGGGGCTTCCTGCTCGGTGAAACCCGCGCCCCGATGCTGGGCTGGCCGGCATCCTGAAGCCCGTCGCCAATCGCTGCGGCACCCCGGGACCCGGCTGGGGTCTCAGAGCTGTCGGTCGTCCGTCGACGGCCTCCGGTGAACACATGGGAACGGCAATGGAACGATATCAGGCATTGAGTCAGGCGCTGAGCAAGGCGGCCGAGCGGGAAGAAGCCTACTGGCAGGGACTGGAGCGCCGTCTGCATGAATTGCCGGACTGCTTCACCCGCTACCTGGGGCTCACCCCCGCGGATCAGGTGGATGCCGGGCTGGGCCTGGAAAAGCGCGTGGATGGCAATATCGTGCGCGAGCTGGAGGTCTATGCCCGTTATGACCTCACGGTGATCGTCGATGACCTCGCCGGCATCCCCCAGACCTTCGCCATCGGCCTGTCCTTCTTCTATACCAACGACCATTTCGTGCTGAAGGAGCGCGATGGCGAGTTCTCCGTCACCCTCGAACCCCAGGACGATCCCGATCGCTTCTGGTCCGAAGGCTGCCGCGAGATCTATGACTCCCTGGCCCGGCGCATCCGCGGCAAGACCCTGCCGGCCATCGAGTAGCATGCCGGCCGGCAGGTGACTGCGGTCAGACCGGCGTGACCAGGTGTCCCTCGGCGAAGTAACGCTCCACGTTGGCCAGTACCAGGTCGGCCATGGCCTAACGGGTCTCGTGGGTGCCGCTGCCGAGGTGCGGGGTGAGGACCACGTTGTCCAGCGTCAGCAACTCGGCGGGCACCGCCGGCTCCTCGGCGAAGACATCCAGGCCGGCGCCACCCAGGCTGCCGGCCTGCAAGGCGGCCACCAGGGCGGGTTCGTCGACCACACTGCCGCGGGCGATGTTGATAAGATAGCCACGGGGGCCCAGGGCGGCCAGGATTCGCGCATCGACCAGCTTGTCGGTGGCCGGTCCGCCGGGCAGCGACAGGACCAGGAAATCCGCCGCCTTTGCCAGGTCTTCCAGCTCGGCGTGATAGCGATAGGGAATGTCCGGTTGCCGCTGGCGACCATGGTAGGCCACCTCCATGCCGAAGGCCTCGACCCGGCGGGCGATGCTCTTGCCGATATTGCCCAGGCCGACGATGCCGCAGGTCTTGCCGGCCAGGCGCGAGGTCAGCGGAAACTTGCCCTGCTGCCAGTCGCCGCGACGCACGAAGCGATCCGCGGCGCTGATGCCCCGCGCCACATCGATCAGGAGGGCGAAGGCGGTGTCGGCGACGCAGTCATCCAGCACGCCCGGGGTGTTGCTCACCACCACGCCCAGATCCCGGGCGGCGGCGATGTCGATGCTGTCGTAGCCCACCCCGAAACTGAACACCGCCTTCAGGCCAGGCAGGGCACTCATCAGCTCGCGCGTCGCACCATGCACCCCGGAGGTGACCAGGGCCACCACGTCCTGACCACGCGCGGCGGGCAGTGCGGACGGGTCGGGTGCTTCCCAGAGCCGCAGCACCTCATGGCGTGAAGTGAGGGCGTCCTGCAGGGCCGGCAGCAGCGGACCCACCTGCAGCAGCAATTGACGTTCGTTCTGTTCAGGCATCTCTAGACTCCTTGAGGAAAGCGGGGGGCGGCGAATCCGCCCCGAAACGGGGGCTCAGCCGAGCAACTGCAGGCCCAACTGGATCGCGACCCAGATCGCCAGCAGGGTGGCGAAGCCCAGCGCCAGATTCTCGAACCAGTTGTTGCGGTACTTGTCGCCCAGCAGCGACTTCTGGTTGGACATGATCAGCAGCCCCAGGGAGATCACCGGCAGGCCGACGATGTTGAGGGCATTCACGCCAATGGTCAGGGTCACGAAGTCGGGCATGCCCGGCAGCGACCATACCAGCGGCGTCACCAGGATGAAGAGCAGGAACCACCTGTGCGCCGGGTCCTTGTGAAAGGTCTTGCCATAGCGTTCACGGCGTTCCGGCCGGATGTGCTGCAGGGCATCGGTGATCAGCATGGGGAAGGCGGTGGTCTTGCCCACCACGCTGGCGAACAGGGTGGCGAAGACCCCGGTGAAGAAGATCAGCCAGCCGCCGGTGCCGAAGAACAGCTCCAGGGCCGCGCCCAGGTCGCTCAGGGTATTCACCTGCAGGCCATTGGGTCTGAGGATCTCCACCCCGACCACCCAGACGGCCAGGTTGATGACGATGCCGACCACCACCGCGAAGAGCAGGTCGTTGCGCTGGATGCGCTTGTGTTCCGGGCCGGTCCAGCCCTTTTCCTTCATCACATAGGGATGCACGAAGTTGGCGATGGAGCCGGCCACGGCGCCGATCACCGAAACCGCTACCAGCAGGGCGCCATGCACGCCTTCGTCCGGCGGGATGCTGAAGCCGATGGTGCCGCGCAGGATGCCGCCCAGGTCCGGACCCGACATCACCGCCAGGGTGATGAAGGCCAGGGTCATGACCGCCAGCAACACCTTCATCACCCCCTCGATCAGTGCATAGAAGTTGCGGCCCACCAGCAGCCAGACCGCGATCACCACCGCCACCGAGCAGAGCAGCGGCTGGTCGAGGTGGAGCAGGGTGGCCAGGGCTTCGCCGGCGCCCTTGAGCATGTAGGCATTGGTCAGGTGCCCCATGATCAGCGCGTAGCCGAGCATGAACCAGGCGAACACCGGGTGCAGCTGGGCATAGCCTTCGAGGATCGACATGCCGCGGTTATTGCACAGCTGGAAGCGGGCGATGATGTTGACGATGAGAAAGCGCAGCAGCAGGGACACCGCCAGCACCCACATCATGGCGTAGCCGTAGTTGGCCCCTGCCACCTAGGAGGTGATGAGGTCCCCGGCGCCCAGCCAGGACAGCACCGCAATGATGCCGGGGCCCAACAGCTTCGCCAGGCGGCGCAGGCCGGAGCTCTGCTCCCTGCTCTCGGGTATGGATTTCTCGACGGAACCGGATTGGTCCATTAGGGCGGTTCTCCTAACGATTGTTGTTGTGAATAGGGCCGGAGTCGGCCTTTTCGTTAGCTTGCCCTTCAGGGTTTAGCATTACATACGACGTCGTACAACTCAGGGCGGGCAACAAAATGTTGCTCTCGACACGCTCGGTCGGGCTCCCTTTGGCAGTGCCCGTACGCACCGCTGGATCAAGCCAGGTGACTTCGCTTGAGACTGTCTCTAGAATGGTCGCCCTTGATTCTGGGGGGTCGGAGTGCCGGCCTGTTTCTGTGCCACGAGGAATATCCATGCAAGTTTCCGTTGAAAACACCTCTGCTCTCGAGCGTCGCATGACCATTGGCGTGCCGGCCGAGCGTATTGAAACCGAAGTGAACAAGCGTCTGCAGCAGACTGCACGGCGTGCCAAGGTTCCCGGTTTCCGCCCGGGCAAGGTACCCATGAGCGTCATCCGCCAGCGCTACGAAGCCTCGGCTCGTCAGGAAGCCTTGGGTGATCTCATTCAGGAAACCTTCTACGAAGCCGTTGTCGAGCAGAAGCTCAACCCGGCCGGCGCACCCGCCGTCGAACCCAAGGTGTTCGAAAAGGGCAAGGACCTGGAATACGTTGCCACCTTCGAAGTCTTCCCCGAGTTCGAAGTCAAGGGCCTGGACGGCATCGAGATCGAGCGTCAGGACGCAAGCGTCGAAGACGCCGACATCGACAAGATGCTCGACGTGCTGCGCAAGCAGGGCACCCGTTATGAAGCCGTTGACCGCGCTGCCGCCAACGATGACCAGCTCACCCTGGACTTCGTCGGTACCCAGGACGGCGAAGCCTTCGCCGGTGGTTCCGCCGAAGGCACCAAGCTGGTGCTGGGCTCGGGTCGCATGATCCCCGGTTTCGAAGACGGCCTGTTCGGCGCCAAGGCCGGTGACGAGCGCGTGCTCGACCTGACCTTCCCCGAGGACTACCAGAACCTGGATCTGGCCGGCAAGGCCGCCCAGTTCAAGGTCACCGTCAAGGAAGTGGCCGCTCCCGAGCTGCCCGAACTGAACGAAGCCTTCTTCAAGCAGTTCGGCGTGGAAGAGACCACCGTCGAAGGTTTCCGCGCCGAAGTGCGCAAGAATATGGACCGCGAGCTGCGCCAGGCCCTCAAGACCAAGGTCAAGAACCAGGTCATGGACGGTCTGCTGGCCGCCAACCAGATCGACGTCCCGGCTGCCCTGATCAGCAACGAAGTGGATCGTCTGCGCGTCCAGGCCGTCCAGCAGTTCGGTGGCAACATCCAGCCCGAGCAACTGCCGGCCGAGCTGTTCAGCGAGCAGGCCAAGCGCCGCGTGCTGCTGGGTCTGATCATCGCCGAGATGGTCAAGCAGTTCGAGCTCAAGCCCGATGACGCCCGCGTTCGCGAGCTGATCGAGGAAATGGCTGCGGCCTATCAGGAGCCCGAGCAGGTAGTGAAGTGGTACTACCAGAACGAGCAGCAGCTGAACGAAGTGCGTTCGGTTGTACTGGAAGAACAAGTCGTGGATACTGTCCTCAAGCAGGCAAAAGTCACCGACAAGCAGGTCTCCTACGAGGACGCGGTCAAACCGGCCGAGGCTCCGCAAGCAGCCTGATCTGCCTCCAGTTGCTAGTTCACCTAAGCCAGCCTCGTGCTGGCTTATGTGTTTTTGACAGGTCATCCAGATAGGGAGCTAGTGCAGGACATGTCCCGCAATTCATACATGCAATCCATGCCCGATATTCAAGCCGCTGGCGGTCTGGTACCCATGGTGGTGGAGCAATCCGCCCGGGGCGAGCGCGCCTACGACATCTACTCCCGGCTGCTCAAGGAGCGGGTCATCTTCCTGGTCGGCCAGGTCGAGGACTACATGGCCAACCTGGTCGTCGCCCAGCTGCTGTTCCTGGAAGCGGAGAATCCTGACAAGGACATCCACCTCTATATCAACAGCCCGGGTGGTTCGGTGACCGCTGGCATGTCGATCTACGACACCATGCAGTTCATCAAGCCCGACGTCTCCACCATCTGCATCGGCCAGGCCTGCAGCATGGGCGCCCTGCTGCTGGCAGGTGGCGCCGCCGAGAAGCGCTTCTGCCTGCCGCACTCGCGGATGATGATTCACCAGCCCCTGGGCGGTTTCCAGGGTCAGGCGTCGGACATCGAAATTCACGCCCGTGAAATTCTGACCATCCGTGAGCGTCTGAACAAGGTACTGGCGCATCACACCGGTCAGCCCATGGACGTGATCGCCCGCGATACCGACCGTGACAACTTCATGAGTGGCCCCGAAGCCGTTGCCTACGGCCTGATCGACAAGGTCCTCGAGAAGCGCAACATCCCCGCCTGACCCCGCCTCGACCACCTGCCCAGGCGCCGTCGTTTGGGCAGGTAGGCTTGAAAAACCGTGCAATAGGCTCCATCTTGTTGATGTAAGCACATTCCATTGGATCGATCGAATGACAGATACGCGCAATAGCGACGATAACGGCAAGCTGCTTTACTGCTCCTTCTGCGGCAAGAGTCAGCACGAAGTACGTAAATTGATCGCTGGACCCTCCGTCTTCATCTGCGACGAATGCGTCGACCTGTGCAATGACATCATCCGCGAGGAAGTCCAGGAAGCTCAGGCCGAAAGCAATGCGCACAAGCTGCCAGCGCCGAAGGAAATCAGCGCTATCCTCGACCAGTATGTCATTGGTCAGCAGCGTGCCAAGCGGGTCCTCGCCGTTGCCGTCTACAACCACTACAAGCGTCTGAATCAGCGCGAGAAGAAAGACGACGTCGAGCTGGGCAAGAGCAACATCCTGCTCATCGGTCCGACCGGTTCGGGCAAGACCCTGCTGGCGGAAACGCTGGCGCGCTTGCTCAACGTACCTTTCACCATCGCCGATGCCACCACGCTGACCGAAGCCGGTTATGTGGGTGAGGACGTCGAGAACATCATTCAGAAGTTGCTGCAGAAGTGCGACTACGATGTGGAAAAGGCCCAGATGGGTATCGTCTACATCGACGAGATCGATAAGATCTCGCGCAAGTCCGACAACCCCTCCATCACCCGTGACGTCTCGGGTGAGGGTGTGCAGCAGGCCCTGCTGAAGCTGATCGAAGGTACCGTGGCGTCGGTTCCGCCCCAGGGTGGCCGCAAGCATCCCCAGCAGGAATTCCTGCAGGTCGATACCCGTAACATCCTGTTCATCTGCGGTGGTGCCTTCGCCGGCCTGGAAAAGGTCATCCAGAATCGTTCCACCAAGGGCGGCGGCATCGGCTTCAATGCCGAGGTGCGCAGCGTGGAGCTGGGCAAGAAGATCGGCGAATCCCTGCGTGACGCCGAGCCCGAGGATCTGGTCAAGTTCGGTCTGATTCCGGAGTTCGTCGGTCGTCTGCCGGTCATCGCGACCCTGGACGAGTTGGACGAGCCGGCGCTCATGCAGATCCTGACCGAGCCGAAGAACGCCCTGACCAAGCAGTACGCCAAGCTCTTCGAGATGGAAGACGTGGATCTGGAGTTCCGTCCCGACGCGCTCAAGGCGGTTGCCCGCAAGGCGCTGGAGCGCAAGACCGGTGCCCGGGGTCTGAGATCCATCCTCGAAGGCATCCTGCTCGAGACCATGTACGAGATTCCTTCGCAGAAGGAAGTCAGCAAGGTGGTCATCGACGAGAGCGTCATCGAGGGGAGTTCCCAGCCGCTGCTCATCTACGAGAACAGCGAGCCCGCCAAGGCGGCGCCGGACGCGTGACAAAAGGGGCTTCGGCCCCTTTTTCATTTCAGCGACGGTTGTATTTTGCGGCGGCCAACCTCATGTTAGGAAAAACCGAGGCCTTAACCGCATCTGCGGCCGATTATTTGCCGAGACCCGTATCCCATGACTACGACGATAGAACTTCCCCTGCTGCCCCTACGTGACGTAGTGGTCTATCCCCACATGGTCATCCCATTGTTCGTCGGAAGGGAAAAGTCCGTCGAGGCCCTCGAGGCCGCCATGGCTGGCGACAAGCAGATCCTGCTGGTCGCGCAGAAGAATCCCGGCGATGACGATCCCGCCGCGGATGACATGTATCACATGGGTACGGTGGCAACCGTTCTCCAGCTGCTCAAGCTACCCGATGGCACCGTCAAGGTCCTGGTCGAAGGCGAGCAGCGTGGCCGTATCGAGTCCTTCGTCGAAAGCCAGGCCTATGCCCGTGCGCTGGTCACGCTGATCGAGGACAGCGAAGCCCCGGATCGCGAATCCGAGGTGTTCTCGCGCAGCCTGATGAGTCAGTTCGAGCAATACGTGCAACTTGGCAAGAAGGTCCCCGCCGAAGTGCTGTCCTCGCTCAACAGCATCGAGGACCCCAGCCGCCTGGTCGATACCATGGCCGCCCACATGGCGCTGAAGATCGAGCAGAAGCAGGAGATCCTCGAGATCACCGAGCTGGGTGCGCGCGTCGAGCACGTGTTGGCCCTGCTGGATGCCGAAATCGACCTCCTGCAGGTGGAAAAGCGCATCCGCGGCCGCGTCAAGAAGCAGATGGAGCGCAGCCAGCGCGAGTACTATCTCAACGAACAGATGAAGGCCATCCAGAAAGAACTGGGTGACATTGACGAAGGGCACAACGAGGTCGATGATCTCAAGCGTCGTATCGAAGCGGCTGGTCTGCCCAAGGATGCCCTGACCAAAGCCAATGCTGAGCTGAACAAGCTCAAGCAGATGTCGCCGATGTCGGCGGAAGCCACCGTGGTGCGCTCCTACATCGACTGGCTGGTGAACGTGCCGTGGCAGGCGGAAAGCAAGGTCCGCCTGGACCTGGGCCGTGCCGAGGAAGTCCTCGACAAGGACCACTATGGTCTCGAAGAGGTGAAGGAACGCATCCTCGAATACCTCGCCGTGCAGAAGCGCGTGAAGAAGGTACGCGGGCCGGTGCTGTGCCTGGTCGGCCCGCCCGGCGTGGGTAAGACTTCCCTGGCCGAGTCCATCGCTCGCTCCACCGGTCGCAAATTCGTGCGCATGGCCCTGGGTGGCGTGCGTGACGAAGCCGAGATCCGCGGTCACCGTCGCACCTACATCGGCTCCATGCCGGGTCGCCTGATCCAGAAGATGACCAAGGTCGGGGTGCGCAATCCGCTGTTCCTGCTCGACGAAATCGACAAGATGGGCAACGACATGCGTGGCGATCCTGCCTCTGCACTGCTCGAGGTTCTGGATCCGGAGCAGAACCACACCTTCAACGACCATTACCTCGAAGTGGACTATGACCTCTCCGACGTGATGTTCGTCTGCACCGCCAACTCCATGAACATTCCGGCGCCGTTGCTGGACCGCATGGAAGTCATTCGCCTGCCGGGCTACACCGAGGCGGAAAAGGTCAACATCGCCATCCGCTACCTGATTCCCAAGCAGGTCAAGGCCAATGGCCTGAAGAAGGGCGAGGTGGAATTCGATGAAGACGCGCTGCGCGATATCATCCGCTACTACACCCGCGAAGCGGGCGTTCGGAGCCTGGAACGGCAGGTTGCCAAGGTCTGCCGCAAGGTGGTCAAGCAGCACGCCCTGAGCAAGGAGCGTACCGCCAGCGTCACCGTGGACACCCTGGAGCACTGGCTGGGCGTGCGCAAGTTCCGCTACGGTCTCGCCGAGCAGCAGGATCAGATCGGTCAGGTGACCGGCCTGGCCTGGACCCAGGTGGGTGGCGAATTGCTGACCATCGAGTCCGCGGTCGTTCCCGGCAAGGGCCAGATGATCAAGACCGGCTCGCTGGGCGATGTGATGGCCGAGTCCATCACCGCGGCCCTGACCGTGGTCCGCAGCCGTGGCCGCAGCCTGGGTATTCCCAAGGACTTCCACGAGAAGCACGACATCCATATCCACGTTCCCGAAGGCGCTACGCCCAAGGACGGTCCGAGCGCCGGTATCGGGATGTGCACGGCGCTGGTCTCGGCGGCTACCCGCATCCCGGTACGGGCCGACGTGGCCATGACCGGCGAGATCACCCTGCGCGGGCAGGTCCTGGCCATTGGCGGCCTCAAGGAAAAGCTGCTCGCAGCCCACCGCGGCGGCATCCGTACCGTGATCATCCCGGAAGAAAACGTCCGGGATCTGCGGGACATTCCGGACAACATCAAGGCCGACTTGCAGATCAAGCCAGTCAAATGGATTGACGAGGTCTTGGAGGTTGCGCTGCAATACACGCCGGAGCCGCTTCCGGACGATGGTCCGGAGCTCGTCAGCAAGGACGAGAAGCGGGATCAGGAAGGCAAGGAGCGCGTCAGTACCCACTGACGGCGCACCTGGGCTTGATGGGCGGGCTGCCAGACGAGGTTGCTGGTGCTCCGCCGTCCTGCTGGATGCAAGGTCCTTGATCGATGAAAAGGCGCATCTCGAGATGCGCCTTTTCGCTATTTGCTATTCGACGATTTCGCCATGGCCGGTCCGGCCACAGCTCGTGGGGGGAACATGCTACAAAACATCAGGGACCGTTCGCAGGGATGGATTGCCAAAGTCATCATCGGATTCATCATCCTGCTGATGGCACTGACCGGCTTCGAAGCGATTATCCGCGCCACGGGTCACCAGGGCGCCGTTGCCCTGGTCAACGGCGACGAGATCAAGCAGACGGAGCTGGCCCAGGCCGTGGAGATGCAGCGTCGCCAGCTGCAGCAGCAATTGGGGCAGGGCTTCGATCCGTCCACTCTGGATGATCGTCTGCTGCGCGAGTCCGCGCTCAAGGCACTGATCGACAAGCAACTGCTGCTGCAGAGCGCCAAGGCCGATCGCTTCGCCTTCTCCGAGCAGGCGCTGGATCAGCTGATCCTCAATACCCCCGAATTCCAGACCGAAGGGCGTTTCGATCCCCAGCGCTTCGATCAGGCCGTTCGCCAGATGAACTACAACCGCCTGCAGTTCCGCGATCTGCTGCGTGACGAGATGCTGATCGGTCAGCTGCGCGCCGGCATCGTCGGCAGCAACTTCGTTACCGACGCCGACATCGATGCCTTCGCCGCGCTCGAACGCCAGACCCGTGATTTTGCCATGCGCACCGTCAAGGCCTCGCCGGCCGGCATCACGCCGACCCAGGACGAAGTCCAGGCCTACTACGACAGCCACAAGAACGCCTTCATGACGCCCGAACAGGTGGTCATCGATTACGTCGAGCTGAACAAGTCCGCCTTCCTGGCCAAGGCCAAGGTCGACGAAAGCCGCCTGCAGGCCGCCTACAAGTCCGAGATCGCCAACCTGTCGGAGCAGCGTGACGCTGCGCATATCCTCATCGAGGTCAACGACAAGCAGAGCGACGACCAGGCCAAGGCCAAGATCCAGCAGATCCAGGAGCGCCTGAAGAAGGGTGAGGACTTCGCCAAGCTGGCCAAGGAGTTCTCCCAGGATCCGGGTTCGGCGGCCAATGGCGGCGACCTCGGCTTCGCCGGTCGCGGCGTCTATGACCCGGCCTTCGAAGAGGCCTTGTATGCCCTGGCACCCCAGCAGGTGTCGGCCCCGGTGCGCACCAGCTTTGGCTGGCACCTGATCAAGCTGCAGGGCGTGCAGGCGCCGAAAGTACCCCCCCTGGCCAGTGTCCGGCCGCGTCTGGAGCAGCAGCTCAAGGCGGAAGACGCCGACCGCCTGTTCGTGGAAGCGGGCCGCAAGCTGGAAAGCTCCGCATATGAATCCTCCGACCTGAGCCAGCCGGCCCAGGAACTGGGACTGCAGGTCAAGACCAGCGCTCCCTTCGGTCGTGAAGGAGGCGAGGGGCTGACCGCCAACCGTCAGGTGATCGAGGCGGCCTTCAGCGAGGACGTCCTGCGCAACGGCGCCAACAGCACCGCGCTGCAGCTCGATCCGGAGACCCTGGTGGTGATCCGCGACAAGGAGCATCGCACGCCGCAGCTGCAACCCCTGGATGCGGTCAGGAAGGAGATCGTGACCCGCCTGACCCAGGAAAAGGCCGCAGCCGCAGCCAAGCAGGCTGGCGAGGAACAGCTCAAGACCCTGCAGGCAGGTGGCAAGGCCGCCGCGGGTGACTGGCGTACCGTCGAAGCCGCCACCCGCAACCAGGAGGGTGTCGATCCCCAGGTGTTGCAGGCAGCCTTCCGCATGGCCAAGCCGGAAGCCGACAAGCCGTCCTATGCCGGCATCAGCCTGCAGAACGGTGACTTCGTGCTGATCCGCCTGCAGGGCGTAGGGGTACCCAAGGAAGCCTTGAGCGCCGAGGACAAGGCGTTGTACCGCCGCTACCTCGCCTCGCGCGCCGGACAGGTCGATTTCGCCGCCTACCGTCGGGCCCTGGACGCCAAGGCCGAGATCAAGCATCTCTGATACAAGAAAAAGCCCGGGAAACCGGGCTTTTTCTTGGGTGGCGGTAATGCGGTCCAGACCTTGCCGGCGCCGCCCGCAGGGAAGAGGGCGGAGCCTCTGTCCTTTTACTGGACGAGGTCCTGCTCGTCGAACAGACCGTCGAAGAGCATCGTCGACAGATAGCGCTCACCGGAATCCGGCAGGATGACCACGATGGTCTTGCCCTGCATCTCCGGCGTCTCGGCCAGTCGGACCGCGGCGGCCATGGCGGCGCCGCAGGAGATGCCGCAGAGAATGCCTTCCTCGCGCATCAGTCGCTGGGCCATCAGCTTGGCCTGCTCATCGCTCACCTGCTCGACGCGATCGACCATGGTGAGATCCAGGTTGCCGGGCACGAAGCCGGCGCCGATACCCTGGATCTTGTGCGGGCTGGGTTTCACCTCGGCACCGGCGAGGGTCTGGCTGATGACCGGCGAGGTCTCCGGCTCGACGGCCACCGACAGGATCGGCTTGCCCTTGGTGTTCTTGATGAAGCGCGAGATGCCGGTCAGGGTGCCGCCGGTACCCACGCCGGCCACCAGTACATCGATGGCGCCATCGGTGTCGTTCCAGATCTCGGGGCCGGTGGTCTTCTCGTGGATGGCCGGATTGGCCGGGTTGTCGAATTGCTGCGGCATGAAATAGCTATCGGGTTCGCTCTCGGCGATTTCCCGGGCCTTTTCGATGGCGCCCTTCATGCCCTTGGCCGGCTCGGTCAGCACCAGCTCCGCACCCAGCGCCTTGAGCACCTTGCGTCGCTCCAGGCTCATGGAGGCGGGCATGGTCAGTACCAGGCGGTAACCCCGGGCGGCGGCGACGTAGGCCAGGCCGATCCCCGTATTGCCCGACGTCGGCTCCACCAGGCTCATGCCCGGCTTGAGCAGCCCCTTGGCTTCGGCGTCCCAGATCAGGTTGGCGCCGATGCGGCACTTGACCGAATAACCCGGATTGCGTCCCTCGATCTTGGCGAGCAGGGTGACGCCCTTGGGGCCGAGGCGATTGATGTAGACCAGTGGCGTATTGCCGATGGACTGGGCATTGTCAGCGAAGATGCGGCTCATGGAGGATCCTGTGCGGCGCGGAAAACTCGCAGCCTAGGCCTTGCGTCCGATGACGTCCAGCCCGGGCGTGGCATGCTATCGTCAGGCGAAACAGCTGCCGAGGATCAGTGATGGCCTTTCAGGGTACCGAGCGTTATGTGGCCACGGCCGAACTCAGTCTGGCGGTGAATGCGGCCATCCGGCTGGGGCGTCCGTTGCTGGTTAAGGGCGAGCCGGGCACCGGCAAGACGCTGCTGGCGGAGCAGGTGGCCCAGAGCCAAGGCGCGCGGCTGATCACCTGGCATGTGAAGTCCACCACCAAGGCGCAGCAGGGCCTCTATGAATACGATGCGGTGAGCCGCCTGCGCGATTCCCAGCTCGGCGATCCCCGGGTGCAGGAGGTAGCGAACTACATCAAGCCGGGCAAGCTGTGGGACGCCTTCACCGCCGAGGATCCAGTGGTGCTGCTGATCGACGAGATCGACAAGGCCGACCTCGAATTTCCCAACGATCTGCTGCTGGAACTCGATCGCATGGAGTTCCACGTCTACGAGACCGGCGAGACCATCCGCGCCCAGCGGCGCCCGATCATCATCATCACCTCCAACAACGAAAAGGAGTTGCCGGACGCCTTCCTGCGCCGCTGCTTCTTCCACTTCATCCGCTTTCCCGAGCGCGAAACCCTCGAACGCATCGTCCAGGTGCACTATCCCGATCTCCAGCAGCGGCTGGTCCAGGACGCCCTGGATCTCTTCCTTGAACTGCGCAGCGTGCCGGGGCTGAAGAAGAAGCCGTCCACCTCGGAGCTGGTGGACTGGCTGGCGCTGCTGCTGGGCGATGAGGCGGCGCAGCGGGCACTGCATGGCGAGGCCGGTCTGCCGCCGCTGGTGGGCGCCCTGTTGAAGTACGAGCAGGATCTGCAGTTGCTTGAGCGCCAGGCCTTCATGCGTCGTCGGCGGAGCTGAGGAGAGGCATGTTCCTCGATTTCTTCACCCGACTCAGGGCGGCGGGCATCCCGGTGTCTTTGGGCGAACTGCTGGATCTGCATGCTGTCCTGGATGCGGGCCTGGTGGTGGCCGATCCCGACGCCTTCTATCTGCTGGCCCGTGCGGTACTGGTCAAGGACGAGCGCTTCTTCGACCGTTTCGATCAGGTCTATGCCGGCGAGCTGGCCAGGTCGGAGCGATCGGCGGATACCAAGGCGATTCCCGCGGACTGGCTGCGACTGGAGTTGCAGCGGCGGCTGTCCGAGGAGGATCGCCAGCGGCTTCAGGCGCTGGGTGGCCTCGATGAATTGCTCGCCACCCTGCAGCAGCGCCTCGCCGAACAGCGCGAGCGGCATGCCGGTGGCAACAAGTGGATAGGCACGGGAGGCACCAGTCCCTTCGGCAGCGGTGGCTACAATCCCTTCGGCGTGCGCATCGGCGAGGCCGGTACCCGGCAGGGGCAAGCGGCCAAGGTCTGGGAGCAGCGCGACTACCGTAACCTGGACGATCGTGCGCCGCTGGACCGGCGCAACCTGCAACTGGCCCTGCGCCGGCTCAGGCGCTTCGCCCGCCAGGGCGCGGCGGCGGAATTCGATCTGGAGGGTACCGTCGCGGCCACGGCACGCGAGGGTGGTCTGCTGGACGTGCGCTATCGACCGGAACGGCACAATGCGACCAAGGTGCTGCTGCTACTCGATGTCGGCGGCTCCATGGATCTGCATGTGCGCCTGTGCAGCGAGCTGTTCAGCGCCTGTCGCCTGGAGTTTCGCGACCTGGAGTACTACTACTTCCACAATTGCGTCTATGAACGCGTCTGGCGTGACAATGCCCGGCGCCATGAGGAGGGGTTGAATACCGCCGAGCTGCTGCGCCGCTATGGCGCGGACTACCGCCTGGTGATCGTCGGCGACGCCAGCATGGGGCCCTGCGAGATCACCCATCCAGGTGGCAGCGTCGAGCACTGGAACGAAGAGCCCGGTGCCCTGTGGATCCAGCGACTCTGCCAGCACTTCCCACGGGCGGCCTGGCTCAACCCCTATCCCCAGGAGGGCTGGGCCAGCAGTACCTCGATCCAGCTGCTGCGCGAACTCATGGCTCAGCGCATGTTTCCTCTGACCGGCGAAGGGCTGGGCGAGGCCATTCGATCCTTGACCCGCCCATGAAAAAACCCGGCCGAAGCCGGTTTTTTTCATCGCTGGCGCTTAGCGCTGACCGTAGCGGCGCAGGGCCTCGATGCGGTCTTCCAGCGGCGGGTGGCTCATCAGCAGACCGGCCAGGCCGTTCTTCAGCGAGCCGTTGATGCCGAAGGCGTTCAGGGTGTCGGGCATCTGCACCGGGATACCCTGCTCGGCACGCAGGCGCTGCAGGGCGCCGATCATGGCATTGGGGCCGGCCAGGCGCGCACCGGCTTCGTCGGCGCGGAATTCGCGTTTGCGCGAGAACCACATGACGATGATGCTGGCCAGGATGCCCAGTACCAGTTCGGCGACGATGGTGGTCACGAAGTAGGCGATGCCGTGGCCTTCCTCGTTCTTGAAGATGGCCTTGTCGACGAAGTTGCCGAAGATCCGCGCGAAGAACATCACGAAGGTGTTCACCACGCCCTGGATCAGCGCCAGGGTCACCATGTCGCCATTGGCGACGTGACCGATCTCGTGGGCCAGCACCGCGCGCACCTCTTCGGGCGAGAAGCGCTCCAGCAGGCCCTGGCTGACCGCGACGAGCGCGTCGTTGCGGTTCCAGCCGGTGGCGAAGGCGTTGGCCTCGTAGGCCGGGAAGATGCCGACCTCGGGGGTCTTGATGCCGGCTTCGCGGGCCAGCTCCTCGACGGTCTGTAGCAGCCACTGCTCATGGCGGGTCCGCGGCTGGCTGATGACCTCGGTGCGGGTGCTCATCTTCGCCATCCACTTGGAGATGAACAGCGAGACCAGCGAGCCGGCGAAACCGAACACGGCACAGAACACCAGCAGACTGCCATAGTTCTGACCGGTGTAGCGATCCACGCCAAGCACCTTCAAGGTGATGCTGGCAACGATCAGCACCGCCAGGTTGGTAGCCAGAAATAACAGAATGCGCATCATGGTGGGGTACAGCTCCTCACAGGTTTATCTGCCGGCTATATAAGGTTCGGCCCCGATCCATTCAACGTTTCCTCTATTGCAAACTGTGTCGTCGATGGTCTCGCCGGTCAGGCGATGACGGTCACGCAAGGGCCGGCGCCGGTTGACGCCGCGGGTGGCGCCAACCGGTGAAAGACCCGGAAATGCTTTACCGCTACTGGGAGTAGCCACCGAGGAAGTTGCCGATGCGACCGATGGCCTGCTCCAGGTCATCGACGCGGGGCAGGGTGACGACGCGGAAGTGATCGGGCCAGGGCCAATTGAAGGCCGTGCCCTGGACCACCAGCAGCTTTTCCGAGAGCAGCAGGTCGAGAACGAATTTTTCGTCGTTGTGGATGGGGCAGACCTTGGGGTCGATCCGCGGGAAGGCATAGAGCGCGCCCATCGGTTTCACGCAACTGACCCCGGGAATGTCGTTGAGCAACTCCCAGGTGCGATTGCGCTGTTCCAGCAGGCGGCCGTGCGGCAGCACCAGGTCGTTGATGCTCTGGTAGCCACCCAGCGCGGTCTGGATCGCATGCTGCGCCGGCACGTTGGCGCACAGGCGCATGTTGGCGAGGATGTCGAGGCCTTCGATATAGCTGTGGGCGCGATGCTTGGGGCCCGAGACGATCAGCCAGCCCGAGCGGAAACCGGCGACGCGATAGGACTTGGACAGCCCGTTGAAGGTCAGGCACAGGACGTCCGGTGCCAGGGAGGCGGTGGAGATGTGCTGGGCTTCGTCGTAGAGGATCTTGTCGTAGATCTCGTCGGAGAACAGCACCAGGTTGTGCCGTCGCGCCAGTTCGACGATGCCTTCCAGCACCTCCTTGGAGTAGACCGCGCCGGTGGGGTTGTTCGGATTGATCAGCACCAGCGCCTTGGTGTTGCTGGTGATCTTGGCTTCCATGTCCGCCAGGTCGGGGAACCAGCCTGCCTGCTCGTCGCACAGGTAGTGCACCGGCTTGCCGCCGGCCAGGCTGACCGCGGCGGTCCACAGCGGATAGTCCGGCGCCGGGATCAGCACCTCGTCGTTGTTGTTGAGCAGCGCCTGCATGGCCATGACGATCAGCTCGGAGACGCCATTGCCGAGGTAGATGTCCTCGATGCCGACACCCTCGATGCGCTTCTGCTGGCAGTACTGCATCACCGCCTTGCGCGCGCTGAACAGACCCTTGGAGTCGCTGTAGCCCTGGGCGGTCGGCAGATTGCGGATGACGTCCTGCAGGATCTCCTCGGGCGCCTCGAAGCCGAAGGGTGCCGGATTGCCGATGTTGAGCTTCAGGATGCGGTGGCCTTCCTCTTCGAGGCGCTTGGCATGCTTGAGGACCGGGCCGCGGATGTCGTAGCAGACATTGGCGAGCTTGTTCGACTTGGAGACCTGCATGGGGAAATGAATCCTGGAAAAGGGCGAGAAAGACTCGGCGGGAACGGACGCCGACCGGCGCTTGGCAGCATCCGGGGGCGGATGCCAGACTGAGCGGGAATCATACGGCTGCATCGCCTGTTACAAAAGATGCGCCGGCATCCAGCGAGGTCATCATGGAAAAAGTACAGCGTAGCCCGGAAGACTGGCGTGAGCGCCTGACCGACGATCAGTTTCGCGTCTGTCGCCTGGCCGCGACCGAAAGACCCTACACCGGCGCCTACTGCAACACCAAGACGCCCGGCGTCTATCACTGCGCCTGCTGCGAGCTGGCACTGTTCGACTCCAGTACCAAGTTCGATTCCGGTTGCGGCTGGCCCAGCTATTACGCGCCCATCGCTGCCGAGGCGGTACGGGAAAAGGAGGACTTCAGTCACGGCATGCACCGCGTCGAGGTGCTCTGCGCCCGTTGCGATGCGCACCTGGGACACGTCTTTCCCGACGGTCCGCCACCGACCGGCCTGCGCTACTGCATCAATTCGGTGGCCTTGCAGCTGCAACCCAGGGCCTCCGCGTGATCCAGGACCTCCTCAGCCTGCCGTTCGAAACGGCTGACGGCCAGCGGGCCTGCCTGGCCGACTGGCCGGCACGGGCCTATCTGGTGGTCAATACCGCCAGTCGTTGCGGCTTCACCCGCCAGTACGATGGCCTCGAGCTGTTGCAGCAGCGCTATCTGGCCCAAGGGCTGCGAGTGATCGTCTTTCCCTGCAACCAGTTCGGCGGCCAGGAGCCCGGCAGCAATGCCGAGATCCAGACCTTCTGCCTGACCCGCTTCAACGTCAGCTTTCCGGTAATGGCCAAGCTCGACGTCAACGGCGACGGCGCCCATCCGCTGTTCGTCGCCCTCAAGCAGGCGGCCCCGGGTCTCCTGGGCGGTGCGATTCGCTGGAATTTCACCAAGTTCCTGATCACGCCGGCGCAGGGGCGCGTGCAGCGCTTCGCGCCCATCACCCGGCCGTCGCAGCTGGAAAAGCATGTTCGCCAGGCGCTGGCGTCCTAGCACCTGGTTCGTCCGGCCTTTGTCTGGAAGGTGAAGGTCATACGATAATGCGCGGCCTGGCTGGCGGCTGGCCCGCTTCTCTTCTTGTCGTCAAGGATCATCCCTGTGAATGCCTCCCTAGAAGACTTTCTGCTCCACGCGCGGCAGGTGCTGGAGCGTCTCGAGCCCCTGTTGCCCCATCGTCGCGAACCGCTGGACTGGCAGCGCTGCTATGCCGCGCGCTGGCGCCGGGAGGGCCATGGCGGCTATCTGCAGCCGCTCAAGGTCAATCTGGAACTGCGCCTGGCCGATCTGCTGGGTATCGATCGCCAGCGCGACCAGCTCGCCCGCAACACCCGGCAATTCGTGGCTGGACTGCCAGCCAACCACAGTTTGCTGTGGGGCGCGCGGGGCACCGGCAAGTCGTCGCTGATCCGGGCGTTGCTGGCGGAATATGCCGGTGAGGGTCTGCGGCTGATCGAAATCGAGCGTGACGATCTCGCCGATCTGCCCCGCGCCGTGGAGCAGCTCGCCGGTCAGCCGCAGCGCTTCGTGGTGTTCTGTGACGACCTGTCCTTCGATTCCGGCAGCGACGACTACCGGGTGCTCAAGAGCGTGCTGGATGGCTCCCTGGAGCAGGCGCCGGACAACGTGGTGCTCTATGCCACCTCCAACCGGCGTCATCTGGTGGCCGAACGGCAGAGTGACAATGCCAACTGGGAGCACGTCGACGGCGAACTGCATCCGAGCGAGGCGGCCGAAGACAAGATCGCCCTGTCGGATCGCTTCGGTCTGTGGCTGTCCTTCTATCCCTTCACCCAGGATCACTATCTCGCCGTGGTGCGCCACTGGTGCGCGACCCTGGCCGGCAAGTCCGGCCTGCAGCTGGAGTGGTCCGAAGACGCTGATCGCGAGGCCATCCGCTGGGCTTCCGGTCGCGGCAACCGCAATGGCCGCTGTGCCTATCAATTCGCCCGGCAATGGGTCGGGCTCAAACTGTTGGAGAACGCATGACCGTAGAACTGACGGGCGTAGGGGCAGGACTCGAAGGCTACGCCATGCTGGCCGCCCAGGTGGAAGCCCTACTGGCCGGTGAGCGCAATCTGGTAGCCAATGCCGCCCAGTTGTCGGCCTTCATCTATCAGGAGGTACCGGACCTGAACTGGGCCGGCTTCTATTTCGTCGAGGGTGAGGACCAGCTGCTGCTCGGGCCCTTTCAGGGCAAGGTCGCCTGCATGCGCATTCCCTTCAGCAAGGGCGTGTGCGGGGCCGCCGCCCGAGAGCGGCGTACCCAGCGCGTCGAGGATGTCCATGCCTTTCCCGGACATATCGCCTGTGACGCCGCTTCGCGCAGCGAGCTGGTGGTGCCGCTGGTCCAGGGCGGTCGCCTGATCGGCGTGCTGGATCTGGACAGCCCGCATCCGGGGCGCTTCAGCGTAGCGGATCAGGCCGGTATCGAAGCGCTGGTAGCGGCCTTTCTGGTCGCGACCGACTGCTGATCGCCGGAGGAGGGCAGGGAAGCCCTCACTCGTAGTCGTTCTTCTTGCGCCAACTGTCGTCCTTGAGCGTGTCCACGCTGTCCGACAGCTCGTTGGAACTGCTGCTGGCCTGCTCGACCATTTCGCTCTGCTGGCGTTTCACCTGGGTGATCTGCTCTTCCAGATGGGCCAGCAACTCGGTATAGCGCTCGGGTTGCTGCTGCTTGCGAATCTGCATGATCGCCCGCTCGTACGACTGCCGCGCCTGGATGTAGTGCTCGCTCTTGATCTGCTGTTCGGCCTGATAGCGGAAGAATTCCACATAGGTCGCCGTGAGCAGATAGCGCATCTCGCCGACCCAGCGCTGCGCTTCCTGGCCGTCGAGAATGCCGATCTGGTTGGCATGGGCGACGAGTGCATGGAGCATTTCCAGATAACCGCGGACTTCCTTGACTCGCGCCTCGGTATGCACCGGCCGGGCAGTGTTAGCGACTTCGATGTCGTCGCCCTTGGCCAGGGCTTCTTCCAGTTCGGTCTTGCGTGCACTGAGGCTGGCGGAAGGCGTCTGCAAGGCGGCGAGGCGGGCGATCAGCCCCAGTTCGATGCGGTGGAACAGCTGCTTGAGCGCCGGGGTCATCAGCTGGCCGGGTAAGCTGCCGCCCAGCTGGGCGCAGCGCTTGATGCGGTCGGTGAGGTCGGCGACCAGGCGCTGCTTTTCCAGGCGTCCCGCTTCGAGCTTCTGATTGACGAAGGCGATCATGATCAACACGAGGATGCCAAGCCCCACTACCGCTGCAATCCTCGTTGAGGACATGACCTTCTCCATGGTGCTTGCCCGCCGTTTGTCGTGCGAGCGAAGTCGTTGATTTGAAAAGTATTTAATCAGCTATTGACGCCCAGGGTAAGGCTCCCTAGAATGCGCGCACTCCCAACGGCGGCAAGCGTCAGCCGAGTGGTAGGCCAGAGTCCTCAGGGATTCTACCTGGTCCCCTTCGTCTAGTGGCCTAGGACACCGCCCTTTCACGGCGGTAACAGGGGT